>CAJYQM010000087.1 GCA_913777025.1 uncultured Massilia sp.
CGATCTTGTTCGAGGTGACGAGCAGGCCCGCCATGCCGGCGCAGGCGCTGCAGAACACGTAGACGAAGACCAGCAGCGTGGCCGTGCGCAGGCCCGCCAGGCGCGCCGCCACCGGATTGATGCCGACCGCCTGGATGAACAGGCCCAGCGCCGTCTTCTTCATCAGCAGCATGGTCACCGCGAATACCGCCGCCACCACGTACAGCGAGAACGGCAATCCTGCCAGGTACCCGCTGCCGAGGAAGAAGTAAGGCTGGTAGTAGACCGTGACGATCTGGCCGTCGGTCAGCAACTGGGCCAGGCCGCGCCCGGCCACCATCAGGATCAGCGTCGCGACGATGGGCTGCAGCTTGATCCCGGCCACCAGCACGCCGTTCCACAGCCCGCACAGCAGCGCCACGCCGAGGGCCGCGGCCAGCGCCGTCCCCATCGGCGTGTTCGCCACGTACTCGGGCGTGCCGTTGTTGACCACCATGGTGCCGCCGATGAGCATCGCCGCGACGGTGCCGGACAGCGCGACCACGGCGCCGACCGAGATGTCGATGCCGCGCGTGGCGATCACCAGCGTCATGCCCAGCGCCGCCAGCATCAGCGGCGCCGCGCGGTTGAGGATGTCGACCAGGGCGCCGTACAGGTGGCCGTCCTTGATCTCGAGGCGGAAGAAGCCAGGCACCAGGAAGGCATCCACCAGCAGCAGCACCAGCAGCGCGGCGGCGGGACGCAGCAGCGGGTGCTGCGTCAGGACCGTGCGCAGCGAGCGTGCGCCGGTGTCGGTCGGCGCGGGCTTCGCGACCGAAGGATCGAGGCGTGCGTTCATGCGCCCTCTCCCGCGATCACGCGCAGCACCGAGCTTTCGTCGAGCTCACCCCGCCGGTACTCGCCGCAGGCCTTGCGGTCGCGCATGACGACCATGCGGTCGGACACGCGCAGCACTTCGGGCAGCTCGGACGAGATGAACAGGATGGCCATGCCCTTACGGCACAAGTTACTCACGTAATCCATGATTTCCTGCTTGGCGCGCACGTCGATGCCGCGCGTCGGTTCGTCGAGGATGAGCAGGCCCGGGTCGGTCGCCAGCCAGCGCGCCAGCAGCACCTTCTGCTGGTTGCCGCCCGAGAGCGAGCCGATCGGGGTCTCGATGCTGGCGGTCTTGATGCCCAGCCATTTGACGTAGTCGCTGGCCAGCTGCTGCTGGCGCTTCAGGGGAATCGCGCGCCAGATGCCTTGCCGCGCCTGCAGCGCCAGGATCAGGTTCTCCCGCACCGACAGCGGCAGGATCGCACCCTCGTGCTTGCGGTCTTCCGAACAGTAGCCGATGCCCTGGGCGATGGCGTCGCGCGGATTGGCGAGTTTGACGTGCTTGCCCTCGACCTCGATGGCACCGTCGTCGGCCCGGTCGGCGCCGAACAGCAGGCGCGCGGTCTCGGTGCGGCCCGAACCCAGCAGGCCGGCGAGGCCGAGCAGCTCGCCGCGGTGCAGCTCCAGGTCGACCGGTTGCAGCACGCCCTTGCGGGCGATGCCCTGGGCGCGCAGGAAGACCTCGCCGCGTTCCTGCGTGGCGTCCGTCTGCGCCTGCGCGGCGGCGTCCTGCGCATCGGCCGGGGCACCGATCATCTTGTTCACCAGGGCCAGGCGCGACAGCTCGGCACAGGTGTACTCGCCTTCGCGCTCGCCGTTGCGCATCACCGTGATGCGGTCCGAGATCGCATACGTTTGATCAAGGAAGTGCGTGACGAACAGGATTGCCATGCCTTCGGCGCGCAGGCGGCGCAGCACGCCGAACAGGGTCTGCACCTCGGCTTCGTCGAGGCTGGACGTGGGCTCATCGAGGATCAGCACGCGCGCTTCCGTGTTCAGCGCGCGCGCGATGGCCACCATCTGCTGGATCGCCAGCGGGTAATCGGCCAGCGGCTTGGCGACGTCGACCTCGATCTGCAAACGTTTCAATAACTCGCTCGCCTGGCGCCGCATCGTGCGCCAGTCGACCATGCCGAAGCGGCGCGGATAGCGTCTGATGAAGATGTTCTCCGCCACCGACAAATTCGGGCAGAGGTTCACCTCCTGGTAGACGGTGCTGATGCCCAGCGCCTGCGCCTCCTGGGTGGAGCGCGGCTGGATAGTCTGCCCTTCGAGCCGGATGCTGCCGCTGTCGGGCTGGTAGACGCCGGTGAGCACCTTGATCAGCGTGGACTTGCCCGCGCCGTTTTGGCCCATCAGCGTGTGGACTTCGCCGGGGTACAGGCGCAAGCCGGCGTCAAGCAGCGCCTTCACCCCGGGGAACTGTTTGTGGATGCCCGTGACCTCGAGGACGGGCCGCAGCGCGTCGACCATGGCCGACTCAATACTTACGGTTCGGGAATTCCTTCGCCGCGACTTCGGCCGGGAACACGCCTTCGTTCACCACGATGCGCTGCGGGACCGGCTTGCCGGCCACCACCGCCTGGGCGGTCTGCATCAGCGTCGGCCCGAGCAGCGGATTGCACTCGACGGTCGCATTCAGCTTACCCTGCATCATGGCCTCGAAGGCCCCACGCACGCCGTCGATCGACACGATGACGATGTCCTTGCCCGGCTTCAGGCCCGCTTCCTCGATCGCCTGGATCGCGCCGATCGCCATGTCGTCATTGTGCGCATACAGCACGTTGATGTTCTTGCCCTCGGACTTGAGGAAGGCTTCCATCACTTCCTTGCCCTTGGCGCGCGTGAAGTCCGCGGTCTGCGAGCGGATGATCTTCATCTTCGAGTTGCCCGCGATGACTTCCGCGAAGCCCTTCTTGCGGTCGTTCGCCGGCGCGGCACCGGTCGTGCCCTGCAGCTCGACGATGTTCATCTGCTTGTTGGGGTTCTTCTTGGCGTAATCCACCAGCCAGCGCGCGGCACGGCGGCCTTCTTCGACGAAGTCGGAACCGATGAAGCTGACGTACAGCGAGGGATCGCTGACCTTGACCGCGCGGTCGGTCAGGATCACGGGAATCTTGGCGTTCTTGGCTTCGCGCAGCACGGTCTCCCAGCCGGTCTCCACCACCGGCGAGAACGCGATCACGTCGACGCGCTGGGCGATGAAGGAGCGGATGGCCTTGACCTGGTTCTGTTGCTGCTGCTGGGCGTCGGCGAATTTCAGGTTGACGCCGGACTGCTTGGCGGCGGCCTTGATCGATGCGGTGTTTGCGGTGCGCCATTCGCTCTCGGCGCCGACTTGCGAGAAGCCGATGGTGAGGGGCTTGGCGGCAAATGCCGGGAGGGTGCTGGCTGCGCATGCTGCGGCAAAGGCCGCGCTCAGGAGGGTCCTGCGGGTGAACGGCATCTCTTGTCTCCGGTATTGTTGTCTCACAATACTAGACTAGAGTGGGATACTCATCCAATCATTTTTTTGACAAAATCGATACCGATTCTTATATCATTCAAATCTTGCAAAAAGGCAATCACAACAAATCATGATTGACGCAAATACCTTGCGAACATACTATTCGATCACCAAAACTTAAAACATTACTATGACAAAGCATGAATCGAACGTGCAAAACGAAATTGTCGATGCTATCAAGTTATTTTTTTCCGACGAAGAATTTGGCTTTGAATTCCCTGCGGCAGAAATAAGATTGTCGACACCTGCATCTGGCGCTCAAGCAAAACATGTGCAGGACTTCGGCCGCAAACCTTACGATGTCGCATTTTACGCACGATCTACCGTAGTTATTTTTCTTGAGATTAAAGAACGTTTTCAGTCTGGAGATATCGACGAATTTAAGAATGACCAACATGAATTGTTAAAGAAGTTATTCGCAAACGATATTTTTGTTCCCTTTGCATATAACTCCGTTCCTTTTGACTGGAAAAACACTCCAGACGCACGCAATGCGTTAGACGCAACTCATGTTCGATATCCGGACGATATGGCAACGCCAATTGTAAAAAATGAGATACCGCCAGCAATGACTTTACTGGGCTATCTGCAATACATGACTTCCAGCCAAGGATCCGCTCATCACTCTCTTGCTCAACTCTTGGATCGCAATATTGCACACATGGACTCATTGAATTCCATGCCTATTATGATTTTAGCGAAATTAGATAAGGATGATGGAAAGATCCTAATCGACAAATCCCCGCATACTGCGCTTAAGGAAATGAAAGAATTTTTCTCGATGGATCGTTCACTCCGAGCCGCTTGGTTAGCCAAGACGGCACAAACCAATGGTATCAAGGCAGCAAATAGACTCAAAGTCGCCACCGAAATATTTAATCTGCGAGACTCATGGGACGGCAGCAAGCAAATGACTATGGGTGGGCCATAACCAAATGCTGATCAACGCAATAAGCGCAGATCAAGCAACTTATCGATTATTGCTTCTTCGTTCGCGACAAATCTTACGAGGAATTGACTGTCTACAGTTTGTAGCAGCTCCGGTTGAATAGTAAGATCGAGCATATACACCTCGTTGTCTGTGCTCTCTTGTAACCCAGCTTTGTCAATCGTCCGTCCGTTTACGACGATATCGAAACGCTTGCCGCTTTCCTCCCGCGCAAAGGTCAGCCGCAACACCTTCGCCTCCCCCTTCGGATCGCTCAACTGATAACTGAACCACTGCGAAGCCCGCCGCCAGTGCCGCCCCTTCGTCACCCCAGCCTCGACACCCTCCCCCTTAAAGAAGTGATCCGCCTCCGGCTGCTGCTCCCCCGGCGCCACCTGGTCGATGGTCCGCGCATCCAGCGCCAGCCGCTCCGCCCCCTTCGCCGCGTTCTCGGCACGCAAACGCGCATACTCGCCTGGCGTCGATTGCGGGAAGTAGACGGCATAGCGCGCATCATGCAGCCGGAAAAAGGGAATGAATTCGGTGGACAGCCCCGCCCCGCCCTGCACCAGCCCCGCCGGCGCCGTGAAGGTCAGCCGCTTGCCCGCCACCGGCTTGAAGCGCTTGATGAAGTCCGTGCTGTCGGACACGAAGGTCGGCGCCGCCTCCAGCGGGCAGACCTGGCCCTTGGCGATGTGTCCCATGCGTGAATCGTCGGCGAAGAAGTTCAGGTGCTCGGCCGGGAAAGGGTTGGTCTTCGCCGCCAGCACGATGGGGCCGTGCAGCACCGCGTAGAAGTTAGACTTGTCCGGCATCTGTTCGAGGCGCGTGGTCATCGGCAGGCTGACGTCGACGCGGTCGCCCTTCTTCCAGGCGCGTTCGATGCCCAGGTAGCTGCCCGGCGTCGCGTCCACGCGCACTGGACGACCGTTCACGCGCACCGCCAGCTTGCCCGCCGCCACCCAGGCCGGATAGCGGATCTTCATGGTAAAGCGCGCATCGCCATCGACCGTGATGCGCGTGCCCGCCTGGTCCGGGAAACGGTTGGTTTGCGTGAGGGCGATGCCCTTCTCGCGCCACTGCAGCGTCGAGGGAATGAACAGGTTCACGAACAGCGCATCCTTGTCATGCGCGTAGATGAACTCCCCGTACTTGGCATGGCTCTCGATGCCCGAGCCGACGCAGCACCACATCGCCTGGTCCACCTGCGAGTAGACGCGGTAGTGGTTCGGCCGCATCGGCGTGAAGTAGACGAAGCCGCCGCTGCCGGGGCGCTCGGATGCCAGGATGTGGTTGTACAGCGCGCGCTCGTAGTAATCGGCGTAACGGGCCGCCGGCCTGGCCTGGAACAGCGCCTCGCTCAGCTTGAGCATGTTGTAAGTGTTGCAGGTTTCCGGGCCTTCGACCTCTTCGATCATCGGGCTGAAATCGCGGTCAGAGTGGAAGTGCTCCTTGACGCTGTTGCCGCCGATGGCCACCGTGCGGTGCTCGACCACGGTCTGCCAGAAGAACTCGGCCGCCTGCGTCATCCGCTTGTCGCCCGAGAGTTCGCCGATGCGCTGGAAGCCGATCACCTTCGGGATCTGGGTGTTGGCGTGCAGGCCGGTGAGCTTGTCCTCGCTTCTCTCCAGCGGCTGCAGCACCGACTGGTGCGAGAATTTCAGCGCCAGGTCCAGGTACTTGCGCTTGCCAGTCATTTCATAGACGTCGGCCAGTACTTCGTTCATGCCGCCATGCTCGCTCTTCAGCATGGTCTGCATCTGGGCATCGCTCAAGTGGCTGGTCAGGCGCAACGCCCAGTCCGACAAGGCGATCAGCATGGCGCGCGCGTCCTCGTTGCCGGCGTAGCGATACGCATCGCGCAGGCCGGCGTAGACCTTGTGCAGGTTGTACCAGGGGACCCACTTGCCGTTGACGGAAAAGCTGTCCGCCTTCAGCCGGCCTTCGGCGACGTCGCGCCAGGCTGCGCGGCCGCCGGGGATGCCGCCGAGGTAGCCGTCGCCGTTGGCTTCTTGCGCGCGCTTGAGTTCCGCGATGAAGTAGTTCAGGCGTTTCAAGACTTCGGCGTCGCCGGTCGAGGCGTACATCAAAGCCAACGCGGACAGGTAGTGCCCGCCCATGTGCCCATCCAGGCCCGAGGATTCCCAGTTGCCGTAGCTGGGCTGCTTCGGCTGGAGCCCGGCTTCGCGCAGGAAGGGCGCGAGCAGGCGGTCGGGTTCCATCGCCATCAGGTAGTTCAGGTCGGTGGACTGGGCGTCGAGGAAGGGGCTTGGGCCCAGGCGTACGTCGCGCAGCGGGAACAGGTCGGCGGCGTGGGCGGATGCCGCGCTCAGGGCGAGCAGCAGCGTGGCGAGGGTGCGGCGGTGCGGCTTGAGCGTCATGTCAGCCTCGATTCAAAGGTACGTATCGACGCGTGGACGGCGTTCAGGGCGCGTGGTTGCGGGCGCCAGGGTATAGCCGTCCACCCTACCGATACATCGTTGGCAGTCGTACGGTGGGCATGGGGCCCACCGTGAGACATCTGGGTCAGCCTTCGACGGCGAACACCATCACCGCTTTCGCCGGCACCTTCACCGTCATCTTGCCGCCCGCGGCGCTGGCACTGAACGGCGCCGGCTTAATCGCCTGTGGCTTGTCGAAAGTGTTGTGGGCGTCCATCGCTTCCGCGGTCAGGACCTGGCCGCGCACGCTTGCCACGGCCTGGCCTGGCACGTCCATCGTCACGTCGGTGGCCTGGGCCGGGTTGGTGTTGACCAGTGCGACGTACAGCTTGCCGTCCTTGCCGCGCGCAGCCGAGGCGCTGATGCCGGGGACGCCCTGGCCGTTCATGCCGTAGGTGGTGTTGTTCGCGAGCGTGACCGGCAGCGAGGTCGCGTCCTGGAACGGCACGTACATCTGGAAGGCGTAGTAGGTCGGGGTCAGCAGCATCTTGTCCTTGTCGGTGATGATCATGGCTTGCAGCACGTTGACCATCTGGGCGATGTTGGTCATGCGCACGCGGTCGGCGTGTGCATGGAAGATGTTGAAGTTGAGCGCCGCGACGACGGCGTCGCGCAGGGTGTTACGCTGGAACAGGAAGCCGGGGTTGGTGCCCGGTTCGACGTCGTACCAGGTGCCCCATTCGTCGACGTAGAAACCGATCTTCTTCTTCGGGTCGTTCTTGTCGAGGACGGCGACGTTCTTGCGGATGAAGTCGTCCATGCGCAGCGTGCCCGCCATCGTCGAGAACCATTCGCTTTCCGGGAAGCCGATGGCGGCGCCCTTCTTGTCCCATTTCCCGGTCGGCAACGTGTAGTAGTGGAAGCTGATGCCGTCGGTGACGCGTCCGGCGTCGCGGCTCAGGACGTCTGTCCAGGCGGTGTCGTCGCCGGTGCCGCCGCTGGCGATCAGCTTCGGCCGGTTGTTCGGCGGTGCCTTCACGAAGGTCGTGTAGTGGTTGTACAGGCTCGTGTAGTACTCGGGCTTCATGTTGCCGCCGCAGCCCCAGGCTTCGTTGCCGACCGCGAAATAGGCGACCTTGAACGGCGCCGGGTGGCCGTTCTTGGCGCGCAGTTCGGCCAGCGAGGACTTGCCCTCGGAGGTCATGTACTCGACCCACTCGGCCATCTCCTGCGGGGTGCCGGTGCCGAGGTTGCCGTTGACGTAGGCGTCGGCGCCGAGCATCTCGACCAGGTCGAAGAATTCGTGGGTGCCGACCGCATTGTTCTCCGGGACGCCGCCCCAGTTGGTGTTGACCTTCACCGGCCGCTTGTTGCGCGGGCCGATGCCGTCGCGCCAGTGGTATTCATCGGCGAAGCAGCCGCCGGGCCAGCGCACCAGCGGCACGTGCAGCGCCTTCAGCGCGCCGACCACGTCCTTCCTCCAGCCGCGCGTATTCGGGATCTTCGAGTCCGTACCGACCCACAGGCCCTCGTAGATGCCTGTTCCGAGGTGCTCGGCAAACTGGCCGTACACGTTCTTGTTGATGACCGGGCCGGGCTTGGCGGCGTCGATGGTCAGGCTGACCTGTGCAAATGAAGGAAGCGCTGCAAGAATGCCGAGCGCAAGGACGGTGGACTTGAATGCGTGCATGTGGTCTCCAGTGTGATCGATATCGTTATTTGAATTATTTGAATACGGCGACGAAGCCGCCACGCGGCTTGATCGTGATGCGCGGTTTGCCGCCCTTGAGCGTCCCCTGCGTAAAGGCGCGCTGACCCTCTCCATCGGTGATGAGCTGCCCTTCCCTGCCGGCCAGGAAGCCCAGGTCGAGGTCAAGCGCCAGGTCCTGGGTACCCGCGTTGAAGCCGGCCACGTACCAGGCGTCGCCGCTCTTGCGCGCGATGACGGCGTGGCGGCCCGGGTAGCCGTCGACGAACTTTACGTCGTCCCAGCTGCGCGGCAGATCACGCAGGAAATCCTTCACGTAGCCCGGCGCGCTTGCCATGCCCTCGGGCGTTTCGGCAAAATGCTGGATCCCGGACAGGAACAGCACCGACTCGGCCAGCTCGAAGCCGTTGCGCGTGACGCGGCGGATCTTCGGGATGTCGCCGAAGACCATCGGCGTGAAGTCCATCGGGTCGAACAGGTTGCGCGTGAACGGCAGCATGGCGGCATGCTCGGGCACCGCGTCCTCGTCTGCCTGGGTGAAGGTGGTGAATTCGAGGCCGCGGATGGCTTCGGTGGTCATCAGGTTCGGATAGGTCCTGGACCAGCCGCGCGGCAGCGTGGCGCCGTGGAAGTTCACCAGCAGGCCGGCGCCGGCCGCGTCGTTCAGGAGGTCGACGTAGTACCCGATCATCGAGCGGCCGTCGCCGCCGAAGAAGTCGATCTTGACGCCCTTGATGCCAAGCTGCGCCAGGCGCGCGAACTCGGATACGCGCTGCTCGTGCGTGAGCAGCTTGCTCTTGGGGGACATCTTGGTTTCGTTCCAGGCGCCGGACGAGTTGTACCAGGCCAGCAGGCCTATGCCCTTCGATGCGGCGTAGCGGGCCAGTTCGCCCATCTTCTCGTAGCCGATCTTCTGGTCCCAGTCGGCATCGACCAGGGTGTAATCCCAGCGCATGTCGGCGGCGTAGTCGATGAACCGCTTCTGCACGTCGAAGACGGTGGCGTCGTCCTTCAGCAGCGCCCAGCTCCAGGACGCGTGGCCCGGCTTGACCAGGGCGGCATCGAAGCGGATCGCGGGCGCGGCCAGGTCGGTGCCGAGCGTCGACTCGACGATGGTTGCCAGGCTGCCGATCGCGATCACGCGCCAGGGCGAGACCAGCTCGCCGCGGCTTTGCGCCAGCAGGTCGCCCTTGGTGAAGACCTCGGGCGCCATCGGCACGCCGATCTTGTAGACGCCGCCTTTGGCGTCGGCTTCCAGGCGCGAGGCGTGCCAGCTGCCGTCCATGTTCGCTTCGCTCAGCGCGACCCAGGTGTCCCCGGTGCGCAGCAGGGCCGGGAACACCCAGCCGGCGGCCAGCGGCGACGGCGTGCCGGCCGCGATCTCGCGCCGGTAGTGCTCTTCGTAGGACGGGTTGGTGTTGGCGAAGCCGGTCTGGGCGACCGACATCGGCTGCATCCAGGCCTTGGCGTTCGCATCGAAACGGAAGCTGGTCGCCTCGAGGGCGAAGGTCTTGACCGGCAGGCTCGGGTCGCGCACCAGGTAACGGAAGGCGACGCCGTCGTTCGAGACCCGGAAGGCCACGTCCATGGCCTGGCCCTTGGCATTGCGGACGGTGAGCACCTGCTCGTTGGCGCGGTAGCCGATGCGGCGTTTCTTGCCGGTGGCGAGCTCGTAGTCCTCGCTGACAGTCTTAACCGGCGAGGTGGCGGCCAGGACCAGGCCGTTGCTGAAATCCCCGCCTTCGAGTTGCAGGCCCAGGCGCGAGGGCAGGATGACGGGGCGGCCGTCGCGCTGGATGCTGTATTCCAGCGTCCTGGCGGGCGTGACGCGGACGTCGACGCTGAGGTGGCGGTCGGGGCTGGCCAGCGGGGCGGCGGCAAGCGCCGGGGCTGCCAGCGCGAGTGCGAGTGGAGCGAATCTGGTCATGATCTCAGGTCCATCCCGCGTCCACGACAAAATCCTGGGCCGTGCACATCTTGCTGTCGTCGGCCGCCAGGAACAGCACCATCGACGCGATGTCCTCGGACATCAGCTTGCCCGGCAGGCACTGGGCGCGCAAGATCTCGGCTTCGCCGGCTTCGTCCAGCCACAGGTCGACCTGGCGCTGGGTCATGACCCAGCCCGGCGTGACGGCGTTGACGCGGATGTTGTACTTGCCGAGGTCGCGCGCCAGGCAGCGCGTGAAGCCGATGGCGGCGGCCTTGGTGGCCGCGTAGATCGGGTAGTTCGGGTTCTTGGCGTGCCAGGACATCGAGCTGAAGTTGATGACCGAGCCCCCGCCCCTGCGCTTCATGCCTTCGAGCGCCGCCTGTACCGTGAAGAACAGCGGGCGCTGGTTGATGGCGATGCGTTCGTCGAAGTAGTCGACGCCGACCTCCCCGATCTGGTGGCGCTGGTCGTTGGCGGCGTTGTTGACGACGACGTCGAAGTCGCCCAGCTCGGCCGCCAGCTCGGCCATCGTGGCCTGCAGCGCCGGGATGTCGGTGATGTCGCACCGGCGGAACACCGGCGCATGCGGTCCGCTGACGCGCAAGCGCTCGACCAGCGCTTCGCTTTCCGCCTCGAGGATGTCGACGAAGGCGACCACCGCGCCCTGGTCGACGAAGGCGGCGACGATCGCCTCGCCGATCCCGCTGCCACCGCCCGTCACGAATATACGTTTGCCCTCCAGGCTGGCATACCTGGCCAGTTTGCTCATCGTGTCTCCCTGCTCGTTGTATTTATAGGGGTATTACAGTGCCTTGACCTTCGCGAACCCGCTGCCGGTGACCGCCAGCGGGTTGCGCAGCGCCGGGCCGAATGCGGGCGATTCGATCTCGAAGGTTTCGCCCGCGCGCACCTGCACATTATCGGCGAAGCTCAGCGTGGCGGTGCCGAAGAAATGGATGTGGACGTCGCCCGGGCGCTTGAACAGGCCGTACTTGAAATGGTGGTGTTCGAGGTTGGCGATGGTGTGCGACATGTTGTCCTCGCCCGAGACGAAGGCCTTTTCCCAGCGCACCTGGCCGGCTTCGTCGAGGATGCGCGACACGCCCGCCACGTATGCCGGCAGCTCGCCCACGCGCAGGGCCGGGCCGACGCCGCAGCTGCGCAGCTTCGAGTGGGCCAGGTAGAGGTAGTTCTGGCGCTCCGTCACGTGGTCCGAGAACTCGTTGCCGAGGGCGAAGCCGAGGCGGTAAGGCTGGCCGTTCTCGCCGATCAGGTACAGGCCGGCGATCTCGGGTTCCTCGCCGCCGTCGAGGGCGAAGTCCGGCATGTCGAGGGCCTGGCCGCCGGCACGCACGATCGAGCCGTCGCCTTTGTAGAACCATTCCGGCTGCACGCCGGCCACGTCGCCCTGCGGCTTGCCGCCTTCGACGCCCATGCGGAACATCTTCATGGAGTCGGACAGGCTTTCGACGTCGCCGCCGATCTTCTTGTGCATGGCGTCGCGCGTGTCGGCGCTGCCCAGGTGGGTCAGGCCGGTGCCGGTCACGTAGCAGTGGGCGGGGTCCGGGTGGTCGAGCGGCGCGAGCAGGCGGCGATCGCGCGCGATGGTTTCATAGGATTCGGCGGCGTCTGCCGCGGCGGCCTGCGCCAGCTCGGCGATGCCGGTGCCGCGCGCGATGGCGGCGCGCGCCAGTTCGAGGGTCGAGGCGTAGCCGGTGAGCGGGGTGACGGCGTCGCCGTCGAGGATGCCGACGCGGCGTTCGCCGGCCGGGGTGGTGTACTGGATGAGCAGCATCTGCAAGTGTCTCCGTCGCGTTTTGCTTGTGTTTATGCGGCGCTTGAACGCGTGGACGGCGAGCCGACTCGCCGTCCGCGTCCACCCTACCCGTCATGCGAGCGTTTCGGGTAGGGTGGACGGGTCCCCCGTCCACGCGTCCAACTCACGCCGTCTCAGTGGGAATGCTTCGGCACGGCGGAACCCCTGCAACCGACCAGGAAATCGAAATCGCAGCCCTCGTCCGCCTGCAGCACGTGCTCCAGGTACAGTCCCGCATAGCCGGTGCGAGGCGCCTCGACCTGCTTCTCCGCGCGGTCGGCCAGGCGCGTGGTGATCTCCGCCTCCGGCACGTCCAGGTGCAGGCGCCCGTTGGCGCAATCGAGTTCGATGAAGTCGCCGTCGCGCACGATGCCCAGCGGGCCGCCGGCCATCGCTTCCGGCGCCACGTGCAGCACCACGGTGCCGTAGGCGGTGCCGCTCATGCGCGCGTCCGAGATGCGTACCATGTCGGTGATGCCGCGTGCCAGCAGCTTGGGCGGCAGGCCCATGTTGCCGACTTCCGCCATGCCCGGGTAGCCTTTCGGGCCGCAGTTCTTCATCACCAGCACCGAGTTCTCGTCGACGTCCAGCTCCGGATCATTGATGCGCGCCTTGTAGTGGTCGAAATCCTCGAACACGACGGCGCGGCCGCGGTGGGTCATCAGGTGAGGCGATGCCGCCGAGGGCTTCAGCACGGCGCCGCGCGGTGCCAGGTTGCCGCGCAGGATGCAGATGCCGCCGTCCTCGATCAGCGGGGTGTCGAGCTTGCGGATCACCTCGTCGTTGTAGATCGGCGCGTCCTGGTTGTTTTCCCACAGGGTCTTGCCGTTGACGGTGAGCGCGTCCTTGTGCGGCAGCAGGCCGCCCTCGCCCAGGCGCCGGATCACGCCCGGCAGGCCGCCGGCATAATAAAACTCTTCCATCAGGTAGCGGCCCGAGGGCAGCAGGTCGACGATGGTCGGCGTGCCCTTGCCGATCGCGGTCCAGTCTTCCAGTTCGAGCGGCACGCCGATGCGGCCGGCGATCGCCTTCAGGTGGATCACGGCATTGGTGGAACCGCCGATCGCCGCGTTCACGCGGATCGCGTTCTCGAAGTTCTCGCGCTTGAGGATCTTGGACAGCTTCAGGTCTTCATTCACCATCTCGACGATGCGCATGCCCGACATGTGGGCCAGCACGTAGCGGCGCGCGTCGACGGCGGGAATCGCCGCGTTGTGCGGCAGCGAGGTGCCCAGCGCCTCGGCCATGCAGGCCATGGTCGACGCCGTGCCCATGGTGTTGCAGGTGCCGGCCGAACGCGAGTGGCCGGCTTCGGCGGCGAGGAAGTCGTGCATCGTGATCTGGCCGCCCTTGGCCTGCTCGTGCAGCTGCCAGACGGCGGTGCCGGAGCCGATGTCCTTGCCGTTCAGCTTACCGTTCAGCATCGGGCCGCCGGTCACGACGATGGCCGGGATGTCGACGCTGGCCGCGCCCATCAGGAGGGCCGGCGTGGTCTTGTCGCAGCCGACCAGCAGCACCACGCCATCCATCGGATTGCCGCGGATCGATTCTTCGACGTCCATGCTGGCCAGGTTACGGGTCAGCATGGCCGTCGGGCGCAGGTTGGATTCGCCGTTGGAGAAGACGGGGAACTCGACCGGGAAGCCGCCGGCTTCGAGGATGCCGCGCTTGACGTGTTCGGCGAGTTTACGGAAGTGGGCGTTGCAGGGGGTCAGTTCGGACCAGGTGTTGCAGATGCCGATGATCGGCTTGCCCTGGAATTCGTGGTCGGGGATACCCTGGTTCTTCATCCAGCTCCGGTACATGAAGCCGTTCTTGTCCTGGGTACCGAACCACGCGGCGGAGCGCAGCGTGGGCTTCTTCTTCGTCTCGGACATCTGATCTCCTCCGTCATTTTTATGGAGGCAGTCTAAAGATGAGTCAGATATCTTTCCAATCAATTTTTACGCATTATCGATACCGTTTCCGGTATCGATAGCGCAAGCACGTTGTCCCCGCGCAAGCGGGGACAACGTTCCGAGTCATGCTCCCGGCGATTTACTTTTCGACAGAGAACTTGAACCGCGACTCAGTCTCGTACACTTCCCCCGGCCGCAGGATCGTGGACGGATAATCCGGCTGGTTCGGCGAATCCGGAAAGTGCTGCGGCTCGATCGCGAAACCGCTGCGGAACTCGTAGGCGCGGCCGCCCTTCCCCGTCAGCGTGCTGTCGAGGAAGTTGCCGCTGTAGAACTGTACGCCCGGCTCCCGGGTCCACAGTTCCAGCACCCGCCCGGACGCCGGTTCCAGCACGTGGACCGCGCGCGTGAGCCCGTGCTCGCCGGCCGCCCGGTTCAGTACCCAGCAGTGGTCGTAGCCGGTGCCGTGGCGCAACTGCTTGTCCGGCTGGCCGATGCGTTCGCCGATGGTGCGCGGCTGGCGGAAGTCGAAGGGCGTGCCGGTGACGGGGGCCAGCGCGCCCAGCGGGATGGCGCCGGCATCGACCGGGACGAACTGGTCGGCGTCGATGGTCATCACGTGGTCGAGGATGTCGCCGCCGCCCAGCGCCACGCCATGCAGGTTGAAATAGCTGTGCTGGGTCAGGTTGACTGGGGTCGGCTTGTCGGTGACCGCGTGGAAATGCACCACGATCTCGTTGTCGTCGCTCAGGCTGTAGCGCACGGTGGCATCCAGCTTGCCCGGGTAGCCCTGGTCGCCATCGGGGCTGCTGTGGCGCAACACCAGGCTGTTGCCCTCGATCTCGGCCGCCCACAGCACCTTGTCGAAGCCGATGTCGCCGCCGTGCAGGTGGTTCTCGCCATTATTGACGGGCAACTGGTAGGCCTGGCCATCGAGCACGAAGCGCCCCTTGGCGATGCGGTTCCCGTAACGGCCCACCAGCGCGCCGAAATAAGGACTGTCGGTGAGATAAGGGGCCAGGGTATCGAAACCGAGCGCCACGTCGGCCATGCGGCCTTCGCGGTCCGGGACATGGATCTCCTGGATGATCCCGCCGAAATCCAGGATCCTGACGACCATGCCCTTGGCATTCGTGAGCGTGAATCGGCTGACTTGCGCACCGCCGGGCAAGATCCCGAACGGCGCCCGCGTGATTTCGGTGTGCACGTTTATGTTGTCCTCAAAAAAGCGAAACGATGGAAGCCGGCGCCCGGCCGGCATGTCGGCAAGATCGTAGCATGGCGCGGCAACTCGCCCCGCCTCGCTACTTTCCCATCCATTGCGGGTAGGAAAATTCAGATTCTTACCTAGGAATTTTCCTAATCAATTTAGGATAATTCCGAACGCACAGGTAGGAGACGCGACAAGATGGCACAATCCGGGCTCCGCTTTTTTTGCCATCCTCCGTTCATGACCGCCGCCCATTTTGCCAACTTCGCCGACGCCATCCTTGCGACCGACGTCGATGCGATTCCCGATCCCGCCCACATCCCCGATGCCTTCCTGCTGGCCCGCGACAAGGCCCTCAGCGCGCACTACGTGCCCTTCGATTACGTCAACGACGACGCACGCGTGGTGGTGGTCGGCATCACGCCCGGCTTCGTGCAATGGAAGAACGCGGTGCGCGAGGCGCGGCGCCAGATGCAACTGGGTGCGGCCTTGCCCGAGGTGCTGCGCGCGGCCAAGTACACGGGGGCCTTCAGCGGCGCGATCCGGCCCAACCTGGTGGCCCTGCTGGACCACGTCGGGCTGCAGCGCTGGCTGGGCATCGCGAGCTGTGCGTCCCTATTCCACGGGGATTCCGGCCTGATGCAGGTGACGGCGGTGCTGCGCCACGCGATCTTCGTGGACGGCAAGAACTACAACGGCGCCAACCCGAACATGGTC
>CAJYQM010000088.1 GCA_913777025.1 uncultured Massilia sp.
CCGTCCACGAAGCGGGCGCCCGAGATCACGGTGCTGCCGCTGTTCAGGTGGATATAGCTGCTTGCGCCCAGGTTGATCGCGGCGCGGTTGCCCTCGGCGCCGACGGTACCGCCGCTGAGCAGGGTCAGGCCGGCGCCGGCGTCGAGCGACAGCGTGGCGTTGTCGCCATTCGCGTACAGGCCGCCCGCGCTGCGCACCGAGCCGGTGGTGGCGATGGCAACCGCGCCGCGATCAACCTGGGCGCAAGCAGCTATATCCACCTGAACAGCGGCAGCACCGTGATCTCGGGCGCCCGCTTCGTGGACGGCAAGGCCGTGCAGACCGGCCAGGACGCGACCCTGTCGATCCGCGCCGTCAACGAACTCAAGCTGTCCGGTTCGCTGACCGCGGCCGGCAAGATGAGCCTGCAGTCCGGCACTGCCAGCGCCGATTTCGCCGACTACTTCGACACCATCGACGGCCAGACCCTGGCCCAGACCACGGACGCCGCCCGTGCCGCCGCCATCGCGGCCGCGCTGGCCGGCGGCGCGGTGCCGGGCGACCTGCGCGCGCTGCTGTCCGCCTCCGGCCTCGGCCTGGGCGCGAGCGCCAGCGCCCAGTCGGTCGCCAACTACACCCCGTTCGACGCGCTCACCGCAGCGGCGCGCGCCGACATCGCGAGCAGCCTCGGTTACGCCGCGTATACCCAAGGTGGGTTCTACAACCCGGCCACCGGCGAGTTCTTCACGAGCCTGGCCAGCGGCCCGATGGTCACCTCGACCGAGGGTTACACCCAGTACCAGGGCCTGGTGTTCTACAAGGCCGGCGCGGCCGGCGGCAAGGAACTGGTGACCTCGTTCACCCAGGGCCAGCCGGCCGACTACAGCAATGCCCGCATCGAGTGGGGCGACGCCGGCGTGCCGGCGGGCAGCGCCACCTTCGAGCAGCTGACCGATGCGCAGAAGCGCGTCGTGGCCAAGCAGCTCGGCTACGAGATCGACACCAGCGGCAGCCAGGTCGCCTACTATAACTACAACGCGGTCCCGGGCAAGAAGCTGATGACGAGCTTCACCCAGGGCGCGCTGACGGACTACAGCAACGACAGCATCTACTGGGGCAGCGTCGCCAAGCCGGCGGCCGGCACCCCGTTCTCGGCCTTGAGCGGGGAACAGAAGAAGGTGGTCGCGGCCTCGCTCGGCTACACCAGCTACGAAGGCACGACCTGGTACAACCCGAACGTGGACGGCGGCGAGCGTATCGTGCAGGCGATCGGCACCCCGGGCGCCGCGCAGTTCGACGTCGACGCCATCGACTGGGGCGGCGTGCGCGCCCCGGCGGCCGGCACCGGCTTCGAACAGCTCAGCGCCGCCCAGCGCGCGATCGTGGCCGAGTCGCTCGGCTACGCGCAGGTGCACCAGCAGGTCTTCTTCAACCCGGCCGCGGGCGCCGGCAAGCAGGTCCTGCCGACCCTGGCCGCGGGCACCGACTACACCAACGACGCGATCGACTGGGGCAGCCTGGCCAAGCCGGCCAATGCGGCCCGCTTCGACGACCTGACCGCGGCCCAGCAGGACCGCGTGCTGCAGGCGCTCGGCTACCAGCGCTGGAACGGCGAGGTCTGGCACGACGCGGAAGCGCCGGCCGGCCAGCAGTACAAGCTCAGCTTCGTGCAGGGCCAGGACTACAGCAACGCCGGCATCCACTGGAGCGACATCCCGGTGCCGAAAGCCGGCACCCCGTTCGCCGAACTGAGCGCGGAACAACAGGCGCGCGTGCTCGACCAGACCGGCTTCCAGCACTACACCAGCCCGGTCTACTACAAGGCCGACACGCTGTCGCTGAAGACCGCCTTCAGCGAAGGCATCGACTACCACAATGCCAGCCTGGGCGCGAATGCCGGCGTCGCCGTGGACCGCTGGATCGTCACCGACGGCAGCCAGCGCTACGTGGTGGTGGCCGTGGACAACGAGAACGACGGCGTGGTCGACGCCGTGCGCGTGATGGAAGCGCCGCAGTTGCTGGGCCAGCGCGGCTTCGGCTTCCTGCTGACCGGCACCATCACGACGCTGCAGGACAACGCCGACTTCGTCATCGAAGGCAAGGACGACGCCATCGTGCGCGGCGACGTCAACCTGCTGGGCGCGGGTTCCGACCTGGTGATCCAGTCGGACCGCTGGACCTACTGGGAAGGCCAGGCCAACGTGGCCGGCAACATCACCCTGATGGGCGGCGTCAAGCTCGACGGCACCAACACCGGCGGCGCCAACGCGGCCGGCACCAGCCTGTACGTGCACGCCACCTCGACCCTGAACACGATGGCGGCGGGCAGCAGCATCACCCTGGCCGGCGGCCAGGACGTGGAACTGCACGGCCGCGTGGTCGCGGGCGGCAGCATCGGTAGCCAGGGCATCACCTGGGCGGGCGCCGATTCCAGCATCGCGGTGAGCGCCGGCCAGCAGATCCTGGTCGACACCGTGCTGTCGGCAAGCAAGTCGGTCTCGCTCACCACCACCGGCAGCGTGAGCGCCGACGACGGCGGCTACTCGGTCGTCATCGGCTCGGCGGCGGGCCTGACCGCGGCCGGCATCACCTCCGACGGTTCGGGCGGCCTGGTCGCCATGGACGCGGCCGGCAACGTGACCATCTCGGGTACCGTGCTGTCCGGCGGCACCCTGCGCCAGACCTTCGCGGACGGTCACCTGACCGGCCAGACCATCGACTGGTCGAGCGAGGATTCGACCGTGCGCCTGGTGGCCGGCGGCCAGATGTACCTGGGCCGCATGGAAGCCAACGCGGCCGGCGGCATGAGCGAGATCGGCGCCACCGTGCGCGCCAGCGACCTGATCGAGGTACGCGGCGGCGTCAATGCCGACGGCGTCGGTGTCCGCATGCCGGGCAGCGCACGCCTGGTGACCGCGCACGACGACGGCCGCATCGTGATCTCGGCCGCCCAGGACGCCGTCCTGAACGGCCTGATCGTGGCCGGCGGCGACGCCATCGACCACTACGACGCGCGCGGCCAGTACCTCGGCAGCACCATCACCCAGCCGGCGGGCGATTCGTCGATCACGATCCGCGCCGACGGCCAGGTCCAGCTCGGCCGCGAAGTCGTGGCCGGCAAGACGGTCGACGTGCGCGGCGGTGCCGGCCACGGCATCCCGACGCTTGACAATCCCTGGGCCGACCAGGGCAT
>CAJYQM010000089.1 GCA_913777025.1 uncultured Massilia sp.
CCGGGCAGCAGCACCAGCGCCTTGTTGGCCTCGGCCGCCGAGATGGTATTGCACAGCATCGGCAGCACCTGGCCGGCCCAGTTGCGGTAGCCCGGCGGGTTGACCGCGTGGACGATCAGCGCGCAGCCCGCGGCGGCGGCCATGACGTCGGCGGCCACCATGGCGTCGCCGCGGATCCAGTCGACCTTGCCGTTTTCATGCTGCGCCTGCGGGTTGCGCGACAGGGCGCGCACCGCCCAGCCGGCCCGCATCAGCTGGCGCATCACCTCGCCGCCGATGCCGCCGCTTGCACCCAGGATCAATGCCGTTTGCTTTTCCATGATGACCTCCGTGATTGACGATGGCTTCATGTTGCGGCATCCTCGGGTTAAATGGAATTGCATAAACTATGTATGCAGCCATACATTTTTGTATAGCCAGGAGTCCGATGAACTCGACCATCGAATGGGAGCTGTACCGCACCTTCCTCGGGGTGCTGCGCGAAGGATCGCTGTCCGGCGCGGCGCGCGTGCTCGGTATCGCCCAGCCCACCGTCGGGCGCCACGTCGCGGCGCTGGAGGCGGCGTTCGGCCTGGCCCTGTTCACCCGCTCGCAGACCGGGCTGCTGCCGACCGAGGCCGCGCTGGCCCTGCGGCCGCACGCCCAGGCGATCGAGAGCACGGCGCTGGCGCTGGAGCGCGTCGCCGCCAGCTATGGCGATGGCGTGCGTGGCGTGGTGCGCGTGACGGCCAGCGAGGTGATCGGCGTGGAAGTGCTGCCGGCGGCGCTCGCGGCGCTGCGGCGCGACCATCCGGACCTGAAGGTGGAGCTGCTGCTGTCGAACGACGTGCAGGACCTGTTGCAGCGCGAAGCGGACGTTGCCGTGCGCATGACGCGTCCCAGCCAGGCGCAGTTGGTGGCGCGCCGCGTGGGGGCGGTCGAACTCGGGTTGCATGCCCACCCGGACTACCTGGCGCGCCATGGGACGCCGGCCAGCCTGGACGCGCTGGCCGGGCATGCCCTGATCGGCTACGACCGTTTCACGGCCTTCCTGCGTCCCTTCGTCAAGCAATGGCCGCAATTCGGACGCGACCGGCTGGCGCTGCGCACCGACAGCGACGTCGCCCAACTGGCCCTGATCCGCGCCGGTGCCGGCATCGGCATCTGCCAGGTCGCCCTGGCGCGGCGCACACCTGGCCTGGTGCGCCTGCTGCCCGAAGCCTTTTCGATGCCGTTCGAGACCTGGGTGACGATGCACGAGGACTTGCGCGACAGCCCGCGCTGCCGCGTCACCTTCGACGCGCTGGTCGAGGCCCTGTCGGCCCACGTGCGGGCCGGCAGCCCGAATCAGGCGCCGCCGGCGTAGCCGTTCTGGCGCCAGGCCTCGTAGACCACCACCGCCACCGTGTTCGACAAATTCAGGCTGCGGTTCCCCGGCATCATCGGCAGGCGGATGCGCTGGGCCGGCGGAAAGGATTCGCGCAGCTGCGGATCGAGGCCGCGCGACTCGGCGCCGAACACGAACACGTCGCCGGGACGGAAGGCAGCCTCGGAAAAGGGCGAGGAGCCGTGGGTGGTCATCGCGAACATGCGGGAGGTGTCGAGCTGTTCGCTGGCCAGGAAGGCGTCCCAGTTCTTGTGCACCTTCATGGTCGCGTAGTCGTGGTAGTCCAGGCCGGCGCGGCGCATCTTGGCGTCGTCCAGCGGGAAGCCGAGCGGCTCGATCAGGTGCAGCTGGGCGCCGGTGTTGGCGCACAGGCGGATGACGTTGCCCGTGTTGGGCGGGATTTCGGGTTCGACCAGTACAACGTGAAACAAAATGAACTCCTTTAGTTTGTCATTTCCGGCACTGCCGGAAATGACTTCCCGGCACTGCCGGAAATGCAAGTTTTATCGATGCGGCGGCGTGCGCGCAAACACGAAATTCGTCACGCGCGCCGCGCCGAAGCGCTTGAAGGTCGCCGCCAGCTCGCCCAGCGTGTGACCGCTGGTCATGACGTCGTCGACCACGCCGACGTGGCGCCCGAGCACCCGGTCCGGGTCCGTCACCGCGAACGCGCCGCGCACGTTGTCGGCGCGTTCGGCGGGCGAGACGCCGGACTGGGCCGTCGTTTCGGTGGTCCGCTCGGCCAGCGCCGGGTGCAATGCTACCCCGAGCGAGGCCGCCAGCGGGCGCGCGATTTCGAGCGCCTGGTTGAAGCCGCGTTCGACCAGGCGTCCATCGCCCAGCGGTACCGGGCACAGCAGGTCCGGCAGGGCCAGGCCGCGGCGCGCCGCCACGGCATCGACCAGCATCTGCGCGAACCAGGGCGCCAGCGGCAGGCGGGCGCCGAATTTCAATTGCAGCACCAGCTGGTCGAGCGGGGCGCCGTAGTCGACCGCCGCGACGGTGGCGTCGTACGCGGGCGGATAATCCGCACACGTGTTGCAGGTGCCGCCGCCGGGCAGCGGATTCGCGCAGCGGTCGCAGCAGGCCGTCCGCGGCGCCGCGTAGCGGGCGCGGCAGGGCGGGCAGACCACGCCGCCGCAGCCGTCGCCGCACAGGGCGCAGCTGGAGGGCAGCAGCACATCGAGCGCCGCCCTGGGCAAACGGCGCAGCAAAATAGGCAGGCTCAGGCGGACAGTCATCGGCCGGTTTCTCCAAAAATGTAATCCCTACCTATGCTGTACACTCCCGCCATTATCTCATTTGACCGCAGTCGACCATGGCTTCACCCCAAACCCCCTCCAAGATGAGCGCGCCGATCGATGCGCTGCGCGTGCGCCGGCTGTTTGCCGATCCGGCGCGCGTGGCGCCTTCGGATTTCCTGCGCCGCGAGATCGCCTCGCGCATGTTCGACCGGCTGTCGCTGGTCAAGACCGCGCCGCAGCGCGTGCTGGACGCCGGCTGCGGTGTCGGCACCGACATCGCCCAACTGCAAAAGACCTACCCGGCGGCCCAGGTGCTGGGCATCGACGCGGTGCCGGCGGTGCTGGCCGAGGCCGCCGGCAGCACCCAGGCGCCCCGGTCCTTTCTCAGCCGTTTGCTCCCGGCCAAGGCCGGTATTGACCTGGTCGCTGGCGACTTCGGACAACTGCCGCTGGGGCCGAACTCGGTCGACCTCGTCTGGTCCAACCTGGCGTTGCACTGGCATCCCCAGCCGGACCGCGTATTTGCCGAATGGCGCCGCGTGCTGCGCGTGGATGGCTTGCTGATGTTCTCGAACTTCGGTCCGGACACCTTCATGGAGCTGCGCGCCGCCTTTGCCGCCATGGACGAAACGCCGCACACGCTGCCTTTCGTCGACATGCACGATTTCGGCGACCAGCTGGTCGAGGCCGGTTTTACCACGCCCGTCATGGACATGGAAAAGATCACGGTCACCTACGACAAGGCCGAAGCCTTGCTGGCCGACGTGCGCGCTTTCGGCGGCAATCCGCTGGCGACGCGCCGGCGCGGGCTGGTCGGACGCGCGGCCTGGCAGCGCATGCTGGATGCGCTCGAAGCCGGGCGCCGCAGCGACGGCAAGCTGGGCCTGACCTTCGAGGTCATCTACGGACACGCCTTCCGTCCGGCACCGAAGACCACGGCCGCCGGTGAGGCAATCGTGCGGTTCCAGCCACGCAAACCGCAATAGACTGCCGAGTAGTCAAGCTGTCAGGGTAAAAAGGTGGCCCATCCCTGACAGGTAATTTTCCTTGAATAAAAATTAGCCATTTAGATATAATCAATGACACTTTTTTCGACTGGGTTAGGAAACGCGCCAAAAATTTAAGCAGATAGCGCGTGGTCGAACGAGTTGCAGCATCGGCAAGTCAAGCAAGGCAAGGATTTCGGAGCGGCGGCGGTTCGTTCATGGAATAGCCGACCGTTTAAGAAAATTCACTCTTGGTGGTTGGGGACAACATGACTCATGCAAAGCGATTCAAAGTGTCGGTATCCGGTCTTGCGCTGGTGGCCAGCCTGCCGGCGCTGGCACGGCCCGAGCCGGCCGTCACGGGCAGGCCGGTCGAACTCCAGTTCGGCATGCAGCCGCCGGTGACGGGCATCGGCGAGTACATCTACAGCCTCCACAACTGGATGCTGCTGGTCTGCCTGATCATCTTCGTCGGCGTGTTCGGCGTCATGTTCTACTCGGTGTTCAAGCACCGCAAATCCCTCGGCCACAAACCGGCCACCTTCCACGAATCCACCACCGTCGAAATCGCCTGGACCGTCGTGCCCTTCCTGATCGTGATCGGGATGGCGCTGCCCGCCACCCATGCCGTGGTCGCGATGAAGGACACCTCGAATCCCGACCTCACCATCAAGGTCACCGGCATGCAGTGGAAATGGGGCTACGACTACCTGAAAGGGGAGGGCGAGGGCATTTCCTTCCTGTCCAACCTGGCCACCCCGCGCACCCAGGTCGGCGAGCCCGGCGTGGCGCCGACCGCCGCGCGCACCGAGAACTACCTGCTCGAGGTCGACAACGAGGTCGTGGTGCCGGTGAACAAGAAGGTCCGGCTGGTCCTGACCGCCAACGACGTGATCCACTCCTGGACGATTCCCGCCTTCGCCGTCAAGCAGGACGCCATCCCCGGCTTCGTGCGCGACACCTGGTTCAAGGCCGAACAGGTCGGCACCTACCGCGGCAATTGCGTCGAACTGTGCGGCAAGGAGCACGCCTTCATGCCGATCGTCGTGAAAGTGGTATCAAGCGCCGATTACTCCGCCTGGGTCAATACCAAGAAAAAGGAAATGGCCGCGCTGGCCGACGACCCGAACAAGGTCTGGACCATCGACGAGCTCAAAACGAAAGGCGAGAAAGTCTACGCCGCCAACTGCGTGGCCTGCCACCAGGCCAGCGGCCAGGGCGTGCCGAGCGCATTCGCCCCGCTGGTGGGCTCGCCGGTGGTGCTGGGCGCCAAGGCGGAACAGATCGCCGTCCTCCTGAACGGCAAGCACAGCGGCAAGTATCCGTCGGCGATGCCGGCCTGGAAACAGCTGTCCGACACCGACATCGCGTCGGTGATCACCTACACCCGTAACAACTGGACGAACAAGGCCGAGGAGAATATCGTACAACCGGCCGAGGTCCTGGCAGCGCGCGGCAAATAAATTACGACAAAGTTTGGATGCAAGGAGACCGGGCCGCTTGCCGTACCGGTGGCCCATGAAGTAGTTCCCGTTTAGGACACTGACATGACTTCCAGCACGACTCATACCGCCCACGAACACCCTCATGGGGAACTGAGCGACCACGCGCACGACCATCCGCACGGATTCCGGCGCTGGCTGTTCGCCACCAACCACAAGGACATCGGGACCCTGTACCTCTGGTTCTCTTTCGTCATGCTGCTCTCGGGCGGCGTGCTGGCGCTGATGATCCGCACCGAGCTGTTCCAGCCCGGCCTGCAGTTCTTCCGTCCCGAATTCTTCAACCAGCTGACCACCATGCACGGCGTGGTGATGGTGTTCGGCGCGATCATGCCGGCCTTCGTCGGCTTTGCCAACTGGATGATCCCGCTGCAGATCGGCGCCTCCGACATGGCGTTCGCGCGCATGAACAACTTCTCGTTCTGGCTGCTGCCGCCGGCCGGCATCCTGCTGGCGAGTTCCTTCTTCGTCCCGGGCGGCGCCACCGCCGCCGGCTGGACGCTGTACGCGCCGCTCTCCACGCAAATGGGGCCGGGCATGGACATGGCGATCTTCGCCCTGCACATCATGGGCGCCTCGTCGATCATGGGCTCGATCAACATCATCGTCACCATCCTGAACATGCGCGCGCCGGGCCTGACCCTGATGAAGATGCCGATGTTCTGCTGGACCTGGCTGATCACCGCCTACCTGCTCATCGCCGTGATGCCGGTGCTGGCCGGCGCCATCACCATGACGCTGACCGACCGCCACTTCGGCACCTCCTTCTTCAACGCGGCCGGCGGCGGCGACCCGGTGATGTACCAGCACATCTTCTGGTTCTTCGGCCACCCCGAGGTCTACATCATGATCCTGCCGGCCTTCGGCATCATCTCGCAGATCATCCCGGCCTTTGCCAGGAAGCCCCTGTTCGGCTATGCCTCGATGGTGTACGCGACCGCCTCGATCGCGATCCTCTCCTTCATCGTCTGGGCCCACCACATGTTCACCACCGGCATGCCGGTGACCAGCCAGCTGTTCTTCATGTACGCCACCATGCTGATCGCGGTGCCGACCGGCGTGAAGGTGTTCAACTGGGTCGCCACCATGTGGAAGGGCTCGATGACCTTCGAGACGCCGATGCTGTTCGCGGTCGGCTTCATCTTCGTGTTCACGATGGGCGGCTTCACCGGCCTGATCCTGGCAGTGACCCCGATCGACATCCAGGTGCAGGACACCTATTACGTGGTGGCCCACTTCCACTACGTGCTGGTGGCCGGCTCGCTGTTCGCGCTGTTCGCCGGCTTCTATTACTGGGGACCGAAGTGGACCGGCCACATGTATCCGGAAACCCGCGGCAAGATCCACTTCTGGAACTCGCTGATCTGGTTCAACGTGACCTTCTTCCCGATGCACTTCCTGGGCCTGGCCGGCATGCCGCGCCGCTATGCCGACTATGCCGTGCAGTTCACCGACTTCAACATGATCGTGTCGATCGGCGCTTTCGGCTTCGGCCTGACCCAGGTGTATTTCCTGCTCTTCGTGGTGCTGCCGACCATCCGCGGCGGCCAGAAGGCGGACGCCAAGCCCTGGGAAGGCGCGGAAGGCCTGGAATGGACCGTGCCGAGCCCGGCGCCTTTCCACACCTTCGAGAACCCGCCGGTCGTGAAGTGAAGGGGAGGGATTCATGAGCGTCGACCGCAAGCGCAACCTGCGCACCGCCTTCTGGGTGGGCGGGCTGGCACTGTTCTTCTTCGTGCTGCTGTTCGTCAAGCGGCTCTGGCTGGGCTGACCCATGCACGCGGACACTGCCCGGCGCGAACAGAGCGGACGCCTGCTGCCTCGCCGGCGGGCGCTGAATCGCACCATGCTGCTCAAGCTGGTCGTGGTGGCGGTCGTCATGTTCGGCTTCGGCTATGCGCTGGTGCCGGTGTACCGCCAGGTCTGCGAAGTCCTGGGCATCAACGTGCTGACGCAGAAGGACGGCACGGTGGCGCCGCCGACGAACACGCAGGTCGACCTGACGCGCACGGTCACCATCGAGCTGGACGGCAATGCCCAGGGCCCGTGGCGTTTCCGCCCGACCCAGCGCAGCGTCGACGTGCATCCGGGCGCGATGACGACCGTGGTCTACGAAGTCGTGAACACGCAGGCGCGCACCGTGAAGGCGCAGGCGATCCCGAGTTATGCGCCGCAGTCGGCGATGCCGCATTTTAAGAAGGTGGAGTGTTTCTGCTTCCAGGAGCAGGTGCTGGGACCGAACGAGGCGCGCCAGATGCCGGTGGTGTTCTTCATCGACCCCAAGCTGCCCCGTGAAGTGAAAAACATCACGCTGTCCTATACCTTCTTCGAGATCGGCGGCGCGGTGACGGCCCGCAAGGAGTAGCGATGGAGCCTGACGAAGCGTCGCGCCCGGCCTCGTTCGGCGCCACGATGAAGGCCGTGTTCTGGTCCTTCTTCGGCGTGCGCAAGCGCAGGGATTACGAGCACGACGCGGCCAACCTGAACCCGGTCCACGTGATCGTGGGCGGCTTGATCGGTGCGCTGGTGTTCATCGGGATTCTGGTATTCGTAGTAAAAATGGTGGTCGCGCACGCGTAGGGTGGGCGCGGCCGGCGCAGGCACCCTGTGCCCACCGCACCGGACTGAAGGCATTGTTAGACGCTCTAAAGATAAAACATCAATATGCTTGATTGAGGAGATCGGAATGAGTTCGCCACAGATTTCGCCGCAGGCTACATCACACGGCTCGGCATCGAGCGCGCCCTATTACTTCGTCCCCGGCCCCTCGCGCTGGCCGCTGGCGGCCGGCACCTCGATGCTGGTCACGATGGCGGGCGCGTCCGGCTGGGTCAACGGCGCCGCCTGGGGCCCGGGCGTGTGCATCGCCGGCATCGCCGCGATGCTGGTGGTGCTCTATTTCTGGTTCGGCGACGCCATCGGCGAGTCGGAAGCCGGCAAGTACAGCGAACGCATCGACCTGTCCTACCGCTGGTCGATGAGCTGGTTCATCTTCTCGGAAGTGATGTTCTTCGGCGCCTTCTTCGGCGCGCTGTTCTATGCGCGCACCATCTCGATGCCTTGGCTGTCCGACCTCGACCACAAGGTGATCTGGCCCGACTTCGCCGGCCACTGGGGCAACGTCGGCCCGGCCGGCACGGTCGAGAGCTTCAACACCATGGGCCCGTTCCCGATCCCGACCATCAACACCGCGCTGCTGCTGACCTCGGGCGTGACCTTGACCATCGCCCACCACGCCCTGCGCGCCGGGCACCGCAGCAAGACCGCGTTCTGGCTGTTCTGCACCATCCTGCTGGGCGCCGTCTTCATGGGCTTCCAGGCCTACGAATACCACCATGCCTACAGCGAGCTGAACCTGAAGCTGACGTCGGGCATCTACGGTTCGACCTTCTTCATGCTGACCGGCTTCCACGGCTTCCACGTGACCATGGGGGCGATCATGCTGTCGGTGGTGCTGTACCGGGTGCTGCGCGGGCATTTCACGCCGGAGCACCATTTCGCCTTCGAGGGGGCGGCCTGGTACTGGCACTTCGTGGACGTGGTGTGGCTGGGCTTGTATGTCGTGGTCTACTGGCTTTGACAGAATCGTGGCTATCAAGACCGTCGTTCCCGCGAAGGCGGGGATGACGTGCTGAGGGCGCAGGCCGATGTTCGTACGTTGCCAGTGCTTACCTCAACCCCGTCGGCTGTATCCACCCCATCTTGTACGAAAACAGCACCAGCAAGAACAGCGTGATCGACAACCCCACCCGCATCGCCAGCGCCTGCACCGTGCGGTTGCTGCGCCCTTTGTCGCGCATCAGGAAGAACAAGGCAGAGGCCAGGCTGCCGAGAATGAGCACGAACGCGATGGCGACGACGATTTTCATGGCGGGCCCTGGTGGGGAAAGGTTGAATCCTTATTGTAATGCGACTGCGCTTCCGATTTAGAACAGTTCCGTTCGTGGCGATGCTGGTGCTGGTGGCCCTCGGCATCGCACTGGGCAACTGGCAGACGCGGCGCGCGGCGGAAAAGACGGTGCTGCAGGCCACGCTGGACCAGCGCAGGCAAGCGCCGCCATTGACGCTGGGCGCCGACGCCCCGGACCCAGGGGCAGTGGAATATCGCCGCGTCATTGTCACCGGAGAATTCGTCCCCAACTGGCCGGTGTTCCTCGACAACCGCCCGCTCGAAGGCCGCAGCGGGTTCGTTTTGCTGATGCCGTTTAGAATAGCGGGTGCGCACAAGTACGTGCTGGTGGCCCGCGGCTGGCTGGCGCGCGATCCGGGCAGCCATGACCGGATACCGAAGTTCGACACGCCCGCGGGCACCGTCACCATCGAAGGCATCGCGGTGCTGCGTCCGGCGCGCGTGATGCAGCTGGGGACGCCGCCCGGGCTCGCGCCCGGCGCCATCGTGCAGAACCTGGAGGTGGGCGAGCTTGCTCGCGCCAGCGGCCTGGACCTGCAGCCCTTCCTGCTCGAGCAGAACGGGCCCGACGGGCCTGGTGCGGCCGGCGGCGCGCTGGTGCGCAAGTGGCCCGCGCCCGGCGTCGACGTGGACCGGCACAAGGGTTATGCCTTCCAGTGGTATGCGCTGGCCTCCATGGCCTTTCTATTTTTTGTGATAACGGGGTTCCGTGGTGGAAGCAAACATGACAGCTGACAGCATCGACAAGGCCGGGCCTGGGGCGAAAAAGAAGCGCGGCCGCTGGATGCTGCTGCTGGTGCTGCTGGTCTGCGCCTCGCCGCTGATCGCTTCGTACTTCACCTATTACGTGATCAAGCCGGAAAAGCGCAGCAACTACGGCACCCTGATCGACCAGCGCGCCCACCCGGTCCCTTTGATGACGACCACGACGCTGGACGGCCGTCCCATGGCGCTGGCACAGTTCAAGGGCAAGTGGGTGATGCTGATGACCGGGTCCGGCGCCTGCCTCGAGGCCTGCCAGAAGCAGCTGTTCGCGATGCGCCAGCTGCGCCTGATGCAGGGCAAGGAGATGGACCGCATCGAGCGCGTCTGGCTGATCACGGACCGCGAACCGCTCGAGACCCTGGTGATCCGCGAATTCGACGGCACCCACATGCTGCGTGCCGACGCCGCCACCGTCGCCAAATGGCTGCCGCTCGACCCCGGCACCACCACGGACGACCACATCTACCTGATCGACCCGCTCGGCCACCTGATGATGCGCTTCCCGCGCAATCCGGAACCGCGCAAGGTCTACAAGGACATCTACAAACTGCTGAAGGCATCCGCAGTCGGTTGATGCCGATTCACCGATTCACTGGTTCATTATGGAAGTTTCGAATTTCGTATTGCTGGCCCTGACGGGCTTCCTGGCCGCCTGCGTGCCGCTCGCCCTGGTCTGGACCGCGACCGGCACCCACAAGTACCGCAAGCTGGCCTGGGTCATCGCCTTCTTCACCTTCGACCTGATCGTATTCGGCGGCTTCACGCGCCTGACCGACTCGGGCCTGGGCTGCCCGGACTGGCCCGGCTGCTACGGCGAAGCCAATCCCTTCCTGGCGCACGAGCACATCGCCGCCGCCGAAGCGCTGATGCCGACCGGGCCGGTCACGAAGTTCAAGGCCTGGATCGAGATGATCCACCGCTTCCTGGCGATGGGCATCGGCCTGATGATCGTCATCCTGATGGTGGCATCCTGGCTGCAGTGGCGCCGCCGGCGCGGCAGCACGGCCGCGCAGGTCACAACGGTGCACGGGCCGGCGCTGCCGACCCTGCTGTTCGTCTGGGTCTGCGTGCAGGGCGCGTTCGGCGCCTGGACCGTGACCTTGAAACTGCAGCCGGTCATCGTCACCCTGCACCTGCTGTTCGGCATGACGCTGCTGGCGCTGGCGGTGTGGCTCGGGGGCAGGGAAGACCAGCTCGTCAAGCCGGCACCAGGCGCCGCGAATGTGGCGGGCCAGGCCGATGCCTTGCGCCGCCTGCGTCCGCTGGCCTGGCTGTCCGGCGGCGTCCTGCTTGTGCAATTGGCACTGGGCGGCTGGGTCAGTACCAATTACGCGACACTTGCCTGCAACGATTTCCCGCTCTGTAATGGACAAATTGTCCCAGACATGGACTTCGAACACGGCTTCACGCTCTGGCGCGAACTCGGCAAGACCGCCGCCGGCCACTACCTGCCGTTCCAGGCCCTGACCGCCATCCATTGGGTCCACCGCAACTTCGCGGCCGTCGTGGTGCTCGTCCTTGCCTATACAGCCTGGCGCGCCTGGCGTTTGCCGGGCCTGCACGGCACGGCGCGCAACATCGTGCTGGTGGTGTTCGCCCAGGCGCTGACGGGCATCGCCACCGTGTTTTTTAGCTTCCCACTGGTCATTGCCGTCCTGCACAACGCCGGGGCGGCGCTCCTCGTCCTTCTGGTGACCATGTTAAACTACAAGATACAGTACCAACTCGACCAGGCACCGCGCTCGTCCCGACGACAAGCCATGGCGCCTGCGGGCCATTCATGATTACCCAAACCGCCACCCACAAACCGCCCAGCCGGATTGCACAATACTGGGCGCTGACCAAGCCGCGCGTCACCCAGCTCGCCGTCTTTTGCGCCGTGATCGGCATGTTCCTCGCCACCGACGGCTTCCCCGGCTGGCACGTGCTGGTCTGGGGCACGATCGGCATCTGGCTGCTGGCCGGCGCCGCGTTCGCCGTCAACTGCCTGATCGAAGCCGAAGTCGACGCCCGCATGGCCCGGACCGCGCGCCGCGCGACCGCCATGGGCGAACTGTCGACTACCCAGACCCTGCTGTTCTCGGCCGTCCTCGGCGGCCTCGGCATGGGCGTCCTGTACACCATGGTCAATCCGCTCACGATGTGGCTGACCTTCGTCACCTTCGTCGGCTATGCGCTGATCTACACGATCCTGCTCAAACCCAATACGCCGCAGAATATCGTGATCGGCGGCCTGTCCGGCGCCATGCCGCCGGCCCTGGGCTGGGCCGCAGTGGCGGGCAGCGTCCCGATGGAAGCCTGGCTGCTGGTCCTGATCATCTTCATCTGGACCCCGCCGCACTTCTGGGCGCTGGCCATGTACCGCCGCGACGACTACGTCCGTTCCGGCCTGCCGATGCTGCCCGTCACCCACGGCATGCAGCACACCGGCCTGCAGGTCTGGCTGTACTCGGTGGCGCTGGCCGCCTGCACGCTGCTGCCCTTCGCGGTCGGGATGAGCGGCATCTTCTACCTGGTGTCGGCGATCGCGCTGAATGCGGTTTTCCTGCGTTACGGCTGGCTGATCCACAAGCACTACACCGACCTGATCGCCCGCAAGGCCTTCAAGTGGTCGGTGATCTACCTGGCGCTGCTGTTCGCGGCACTATTGATCGACCACTATCTCAAGCCATACCTGAGCTTTTGACCCGCCACTTCCGACATGAAAAAACTGCTGCCCGCCTTGCTCCTTGCCTGCACCCTCGGGGTGTCCCTTACCGCATGCGACAAGTTGCCGGGCAAGCAGGATGTCAGCTTCCAGAACACCGACGTCACCGGCCTCGACTACGCCAAGGGTTTTAGCCTCACGGACCACACCGGCAAGCAGCGCACGCTGGCCGACTTCAAGGGCAAGGTCGTGGTCGTCTTCTTCGGCTACACCCAATGCCCGGACGTCTGCCCGACCACGATGGCCGAGATGGCCAGCGTGATGCAGAAGCTGGGGCCCCAGGCTGACCAGGTGCAGGTCGTCTTCATCACCGTCGACCCCGAGCGCGACACCCAGGAGCTGCTGGCGTCCTACGTGCCGGCCTTCGACAAGCGTTTCATCGGCCTGCGCGGCACGCCTGAACAGACAGCAAAGGTGGCCAAGGACTTCAAGGTGTTCTACGAAAAAGTGCCGGGCACGGAACCGGGCAGCTACACCATCAACCACATGGCCGGCAGCTTCATCTTCGACAAGGATGGCCGCGTGCGCCTGTTCGTCCGCCACGGCACCGGTGCCGATGCTATCGTGCACGACATCCGTCAGTTATTATCCTGATATCGTAAAGACACGGTGCGGGCTGGCATGGACCACGGACCTGGAAGAAATTACACCCGCGCCGGCGCCATCCTCCTGCTGACCATCGGCTGCCTGTACGTGCTGCGGCCCTTCCTGGCCGCGATCCTGTTCGCGGCCGCCGTCGTCATCTCGTCCTGGCCCCTGTACCTCAAGCTGCGCGCGCGCATGCTGGGGCACCGCACGCTGGCGGCGCTGACCATGACGCTCACGCTGACCCTCCTGGTGATCATCCCGCTGGCCCTGGTCGCCTGGAATTTGGCCGACAACATCGCCGGCGCCTTCGACCAGATGAAGGCCGCGCTCAGCCACGGCGAGCTGCTCCCGCCGCAATGGATCCGCGACATTCCGCTGGTCGGCGACCAGGTCGACGCCTACCTGCGCCAGCTGGTCGCCAGCCGCGAGCGCATGATGGAACTGGCCCAGCGCATGGTCGAACCGGCGCGGCGCGCGCTGCTGGCCGGCGGCATCATGCTGGGCACCGGCGTGGTCCAGATGAGCATCGCCGCCTTCGTCAGCTTCTTCTTCTACCGCGACGGCGAGGCCCTCAAGACGGTGATCGGCGCCGCCATGAAGCGCATCATGAACGACGAAGCCGAACCCGTCACCGACATCGTCAGCCAGACCGTGCGCGGCGTGATGTACGGCTTGCTCGGCACCGCGCTGGCCCAGGCCCTGGTGGCGGCGCTCGGCTTCGTGATCGCGGGCGTGCCGGCGGTGCTGCTGCTGTCGGTGCTGGTGTTCGTGTCCTCCCTGATCCCGGTCGGCCCGCCCGTCATCTGGGGCGGCGCCGCGATCTGGCTGTTCTCGCAAGGCAGCACGGGGTGGGGCGTGTTCATGCTGGTGTGGGGCTTCTTCCTGATCAGCGGCGTAGACAACGTGGTGCGGCCGGTGCTGATCAGCCGCGGCTCCAGCCTGCCTTTCCTCCTGACCCTGCTGGGCGTGCTGGGCGGAGTGATCGCCTTCGGTTTCGTCGGCCTCTTCATCGGGCCGACGCTGCTGGCCGTCGGGTATTCCCTGATGAGCGGGTGGACGCATACGAAGGATCCGATCGTGAAGCAGAAGGAACAGCTTTGAGGCTCAACGCTGTCGAAAAATCTTACACTCTGCGAAAACGCAAAAGAGTTGTAATTTATAACTATTTGATTCTTTTAAGAATCTTTAGTTAACATAAGTCATGGCATATTTCCTGCTTGTATGTTCTCACATTACAACTAGGGAGTTAAACATGCGCTTCAACATCCTTTCGAGCACCGCAATTCTCGCCGCTTCGCTGATCATGGCCGACGCCAGCGCCGGCGTCATCACGCTGAACGGCACCGTACGCGACTTCAACGCCTACGGTACGACCTACAACGGGGTCAAGGGCCACGTCGACTTCGAAACCAAGCTGGGCGACGATCGCGGCATCGTCCAGTCCAGGCTCGGCGCCGACGGCAAGCCTGTCTACAATACCGCCGATGCCAACCCGACCGTGAACAGCGCCGCCTCGTTCTACCAGTGGTATCACGACGATGCGACCGTCAACCGGACCGGCAGCACGTCGATCACCCTGAACGAAATCTCGCCCAACCTGTACCAGTACAGCAGCAACGCCTTCTTCCCGGTCGACGGCAAACTGCTGGGACAGACCACCTCGGGCCACAATTTCGGCTTTACCACCGAATGGCACACGAATTTCACCTACAACAGCGCATCGAATGCCACCTTCATGTTCACCGGCGACGACGACGTCTGGGTGTTCATCAACGGCCAGCTGGCGATCGACCTCGGTGGCGTGCATTCCGTGGAATCCGCGGTCGTCAATCTGAACAATTTCGCGACCAGCGCCGGCATGACCAGCGGCGGCACCTACAATCTGGATATATTCCAGGCGGAACGCCATACCAATGCCTCGAACTTCACGATGACGACCTCGCTGGCGCTGGTCAACGCACCGGCAGTCGTGCCCGAGCCGGGATCGCTGGCCTTGGCCGGTCTCGGCCTGCTCGGCCTGGCGATGGCACGCCGCCGTCGCAGCTGATTCACCCGCATCGGGGACGACAAATCACTATTGCTGCTGAGGCAAGTCTCACCGTACACTGAGCCGACATGCTCATTCGAAGGGAGATTTATGAAGTTTGTCGTCCAAACCGCCCTGGGGCTGTCGCTCGCATTGACGGCCCCCGCATTTGCCGCCGCCCCCGCACCCGCGGCACAGGCCGCGGCATCCAATCCCGCGCACGTGAAAGCCGTACAGGACCTGCTGGCCTCGATGCAGGTCGAAAAGGTGCTGCGTGGCGTGGCTTCCCGCAGCCGCTATGCCAGCGAGGCCCAGCGCAAGGCCGTGTTCGCCAAGCTCGACAGGACGCCGCCGGCCGAGGTGTACCAGCGCATGGCGCCGGCACTGGCACCCGTGATTTCCGCCGATACCGCGGCCGAGATGACCCGCTTCTACAACACGCCGTACGGCCAGAAGGTCATCCACGACAAGTACAACAGCGGCACGCAGATCATGTTCCCGGGCGCGAAGCCGGTGGTGCCGCCGGAAGAGAAGAAGGAGCGCAAGCGCGCCGCCTATGTCCAGGCCAGCAAGGAACTGGCCGATGCCCAGCCGATGATCGAGCGCGAGGCATTCAAGGTACTGCAGCAGATCGACAAGGAAAAGCGCTGATCGTTTGTCGGACAATGCTTGACGTGGAGCTTGCTTGTCCGGCATATCGACAGCCGGTGATATACCCCGAGTCGCAATAGATCTACACAAAGAAACCAGCGTGATAACGATCGTGATAAGCTGCCCGGTCGCATCATTCCTGGTCAAGACGCATGCCCGCTTTACCCCGTTTCAACCGTATCGGCCTGGCGCCATCGCTGGCTGCCGTCTCCGCCGTCGTCATGCTGTTGCTGACATTTGCGACCTCGCAACTGGTAGGCCATACACTGGTGGAACGCGCAAGGATCGATGTCGGCCGGGACCTGGCCGAACTCGCATTCCAGACGACTGACAAGCTCGACCGGGGCATGTATGAACGCTACCGGGAAGTCAAGCTGATGGCCGAGCGCCATGAGATCACCAGTCCCGGGGTACCGGTCGCGGTCAAGCGTGCCGTGCTGGAAAGCATGCAAAGCACGCATCCCTACTATGCGTGGATCGGCCTGACCGACAACCGGGGCACGGTCACGATCGCTACCAAGGGCATGCTCGAGAACAAGGACGTGTCGGCGCGTCCCTGGTTCGACGGGGCCTACAAGGGCGTGAACCTGCATGACGTGCATGAGGCCGTCCTGCTTGCCCAACTCTTGCCCAACCCGAGCGGCGAGCCCAAGCGCTTCTTCGATATCGCTTTTCCTTACCGTGGTCCGGACGGACAGATACTCGGCGTATTCGGCGCCCACCTGAGCTGGCGCTGGGCGGCCGATGTCGAGCGCTCGGTCCTGCGCCCCCTTGCCGAACGCAAGGCGGTCGATACCCTGATCCTGAGCCAGGAAGGCGTCGTGCTGCTGGGGCCGAAGGGGTATGCGGACAAGCGCCTCGACCAGGAAAGCTTCCGGCATGCCCGTCAGGACAAGAATGGGTCCATGATCGAAACCTGGCCGGATGGGAAGCGTTATCTCGTCGGCTACAGCCGCAGCGCCGGTTACGCGTCCTATCCGGGCCTCGGCTGGGTTGTCGTCGTGCGCCAGCCTGCCGACGAGGCGTTCAGGTCCGTCGACGAATTGCGTAACAGGATCCTGTGGGCCGGCCTGGGTGCGGCTGCGCTGGTGTCGCTGCTGGTCTGGGTCTTCGCCAGGAATATTACCAAGCCCCTGCTGACCTTGACGCGTCATGCCGACATGCTGCGCGACAACCACGCGCAGAAACTGCCTGCGGTGAAAAGCCGGCTGACCGAGGTGCAGATCCTGCAGCGTGCGCTGAACGCACTGTTGAAAAAGCTCCTTGCGAATGAACATGGCTTGCGCGAACTGAATGCAACGCTCGAGACACGTGTCGAACAGCGCACGGTGGAGCTGCATGCCGCCGTCGAGGAAACGCGTAAAAGCGAGCACCGGGTCAAAGCCGTCATCGACACGGCGCTGGATGCCTTCGTCGGCGTCGACGCGCATGGCCACATCACGGACTGGAATCCGCGCGCCGAGGAGATCTTCGGCTGGGCGCGCGAGGAGGTCCTCGGGCTTACGGTCGCGCAAACCATCATCCCGCCGCGTTTCCGCCATGCGCACGAGGCCGGCATGTCGCGGTACTCGGTGGCCGGCAGTTCGGGTGTCGTCGGCAAACGGCTTCAGCTTGCCGCGGTGCGCCGTTCCGGAGAAGAGTTTCCGGTCGAGATGACGATCGGCCTGATCAATGCCGGCGAAACACACTTTTTCGGAACCTTTATCCAGGACATCTCGGTACGCAAGCGTATCGAAGACGATCTTGCTCGCGAGCACGAACTGCTCGATGCCATTCTCGATTCGATCGACGTCGGCGTGGTGGTCTGCTCCAGGGAGGGCGACATCACCATGTTCAATCGCGCTGCCCGGGCCATGCACGCGCTGCCGCCGACGCCGCTGGGGCCGGACCAGTGGGCAGCGTGCGGCCGCTTCTTCGATGCGCACGGCGGGACCCAGCTGACGCGAGAGCAAAGTCCCCTTTTCAAGGCTTTGCGCGGCGAGCTGGTCGAAAATATCGAGCTCATCGTTGAGCCATCCGACGGCAAGACGCATGTCGTGCTCGCCAGCGGCCGGGCCCTGCACGCGCAGGACGGCAGCAGCATGGGCGCCGTGATCGCAGTCAAGGATGTGACGGCCCTGAAAGAATCGACGCGCCGCCTGGAGGCAAGCGAACGCAAGCTGCGCACGATCACCAACAATCTCCCCGTCCTGATCGGTTATATCGACAACGACGAGCGCTATCGATTCGCGAATGCCACCTATAGTGAATGGTTCGGACTCCCACCCGATGGGATTGTCGGAAAGACCGTCAAGGAAGTCATGGGCGATGGCTTCCACCTCGAGCACCAGCGTTTGTTGCAACGTAACCAGGCCGGCGAGACCGTCCGCTTCGACATGCAGCTGCCGCTGGCGGATGGCGTGCGCACGGTCGAGGTGACGCGCATCCCCGATATCCACGACGGCGTCCTGAATGGCATTTACGTGCTTGGCGCCGACGTCAGCGCGGCCAAACTGCATGCGGCCGAGCTGAGCAAGCTCGCGCGTATCGATACCTTGACGGGACTGCCGAACCGGCGCGCCTACCAGGAGCGCCTGGAAGGCGCTGTCCAGCGTGCCCAGCGGAGCGGACACGGCATGGCCTTGATGTTCCTCGACGTCGATCACTTCAAGCAAGTGAACGACACCCTGGGTCACGCGGGAGGAGACGCGGTGCTCGTGGAGTTCGCACGGCGGGTCAAAGGCGCGGTGCGCGTGACGGATACGGTATGCCGTCTCGCGGGCGATGAATTCACTGTTATCCTCGAGGGACTCAAGTCGGCCGAGGAGGCATCGCTGGTCGCGGCAAAGGTGCTGAAAGCGTTCGAGCAGCCGGTCATGCTGGAGCAAGGCGCGCGCGACGTATCGACCAGCGTCGGGGTGGCTTATACGAGATCCTTCCCGATCCATATCGGGGCGCTGAATGCGGAAGCGGACAAGGCCTTGTATGTGGCCAAAAGCCGGGGAAGGCGCTGCTTCGCGACCTCCACACTGAATGAACCTGGTTGACGCTGGCGCTGCTGGCCGATGACCTCGAATGCAAGGAGAACAGCTTGCCCGATTGCGCAGACATCATGCTGCTGGCGGCCTACAACGCCGGCATGAACCGGAAACTGTATGACGCCGCCGCGGGGCTGCCATCCGACGCGCTGCACGCCGACCGCAAGGCCTTCTTCGGTTCCCTGTTCGGTACGATGAACCACCTGGTGGCCGGCGACACGATCTGGCTCACGCGCTTCACGCTGCACCCGACGGCCTTCCGCGCGCTCGATCCGCTGCGCGGGACGCCCATCCCGGCCAACCTGACGCAATCCTGGGGCGACGATCTCGCGGCCCTGGAGGCGCACCGCATGCGGCTCGACGGCATCATCACGGCACTGGCGGCCGAGCTGCGGGATGACGACCTGGCGCAGGTGCTGGTCTACCGGAACACGCGCGGGCAGGCATTCCGCAAGCCTTTCGGCAGCCTGCTGCTGCACTTCTTCAATCACCAGGCCCACCACCGCGGCCAGGCCAGCACCTTGCTGACCCAGGCCGGCGTCGATATCGGCGTGACCGACCTGCTGGCGCTGATCGGCGACGCTGACTGAGCGTGCCGGCAGGGCCGCGCCGGAGAAGCCGCGCCGCTTACTGCTTCGACGCCCTGGACAGCGCGCCGTCCATCGCCGCCGCGACGTAGGAGATCAGGATGGGCGTGCTCCGGCGCCGCATCTCGCCGCCGATCTCGGGCTGTTTTCCGGCCATCTTGTCCGCGTACTTCGACTTCGGGCCTTGCGCCGCCAGCGATGCCAGTTCCTCGGACGTGAAATGCTGCGCATAGATGTCGGCAAGATTCCGGTTCCACTTGCCTTCGAACTTGCGGGCCTGGCTGTCCAGCTCCTTCGACACCAGGGTCTTCGCTTTCGGCGCGCCGACTTTCGAGGCCAGCATGGCAAAGGTTTCGGTCTTTTGCGCGGCCGCCAGCGCAATGGTTTTCAGGTTGCTGCCGAGGTGCTGGCGCTGCACCAGGGTCATGGCTTCCTTTTGCGTCGGCGCGGCCAGCGCCATCGGGGACAGGGTCGACAGGCATGCGGCCAGCAAGCCGGCTCTGAGTAAGACGTGCATGGTTCTGAAAATGGTTAACTGGATGCCGGGCAGTGTACACGGATGAGCCGGCCATGCGCGTCCGGCTCACGCCCCGTCAGCGCAGCACCTGCTGCGAGGGCACGATGCGCACGTCGTGCATCTGGTGCAGGTAAGCCTCCAGGTAGGGCTTGTGCGAGGCCCCGACGATGACCAGCGTGCGGCTGCCCGGCAGGAAGCCGATCGCTTCGCGGATGTTGGCGGCCATGCGCAGGTTGCGCGTTTCCCAGTAGCCGAGGTAGCCGCGCCCGAACTGCTGCGGTGAAGGCTCTTCCAACGCCGCGCCCATGTCGCTGTCGAACAGGAGCTTCGCTCCCTCCGGATCGTTGTCGGCGCGGTACAGCGCCATCACGCCCTCCGGTGTGGTGGCACCTTCGTCCAGCCGCTTGCTCGCGGCCAGGCGCTTGGCGGTGGCCGGATTGTCCCAGGCCTTGCTGATCGCGGCGCCATAGGCTTTCGGGTCCGCGTCCGGCGCATCCGCCGTGTGGTCGTCCATCGCGACCACGCGCTCCAGGCCCACGGCGGCGGCCAGCGGGGCGGCGATCAGGGCGTCCTCGCCGCGGGCGCCGCGATCCGCCGTGCGTTTGTCCAGCACCTCGACCAGGGCGGCGTCGAGGCCATCGCCGGCGCGGCGCTCGGCCTGCGGCAGGCGCAGCCACTGCACCAGCGCGGAGACAGGTTCGCCGCCGGCCAGGAACACGGCGGCCAGATGGCGCCGCTGCGCCGGCGTCGGCTTGGCGGGCCAATTGGCCAGCAACCGGTCGATTTCGGCGGTGGCGGCCGGCACATCGAGGCCGGTGGCAGCGCGCGCCGGCGCCGGATCCCAGCAATAGCTCTTGATGGTGCTCTCGTAGCGCTGCGTATGCTGGCGCATGAAAGCGCACTGCGGTCCCGACAGGTTCTCGATGGCGATGATGCGCGGCTTCCAGGCGGCCAGGTTTGCCAGCAGCGGCTGCAGGCTCTCGGGCTTGAAGGACGCCGGCATGTACTTCAGGTGCGAGGTGCCCAGCACCATGACCTCGTTGGGCATCCCCTTCGCCGGTCCCTTCAGCTTGCTCGGGTCGAAGATCCTGGACGATTCCTGGGCCTGTGCGCCGGCGGCGCACAGCATCGTGGCCACCAGCAGGCCGGTTAGGCGTTGCAGCATGCGATCACTTCCTTTCATAAAGATTGCGTGTCAAATGACCGGCCCAGGCCGCGACGAACCCCAGCGCCAGCCATGCCAGCACCGATGCCGCCGTCGCCGCGCCGTGGAATCCCACCACGTCGGCCAGCGCCACCGTGTGGACCTGGATGCCGATGTACAGCCCGAGCAGGAACAGCACCAGGAACAGGCGCGCCCCGCCGCTGGCCCGGCCGAGCAGGGCGGCCAGCGCCGACAGCGCAAGCACGCCCGCCACGACGGCGGCGCCGCGCACCGGCGCCACGCCGGCCAGGCGCAGCGCCGCCACGCCCGTGAACATCAGGCCCAGCACGGCGATCGCGGCCAACTGGCGCCAGTAACGGCGCGTCCCGCCGTGCACCGCGTCGCCCATGGCGGCGCAGGCGGCATCCTGGTCGCGCGTGGGCAGGTCGCTGGCCAGCACGCCCCAGAACGCGACGCAGGCCAGCACCAGGCCCGGCAGCAAGCCGGGGTCCAGCGCCAGTGCCATTACCTGGGCCAGCAACAGCAGCGCGATCGCGGCCGGTGCCGATATCAGGGTCAGGGCGACGTCGGCCAGCGCCCCGCCGGCGATGCCGGGCAGGCGCGCGGACAGCAGCAAGAGCGGTCGCACCAGCCGCGCCAGCGGGCGTAGCCAGCCGTTGACCAGGGCTAGCGGCGAACGGCGCGCGCGGCTGCGCCCCGGCCTGACGCGGTCGGGCGAATAACGATGGAACAGGCGCACTGCCAGCCACAGCGGGACCAGTGCCAGCAGCGCGCTCAGGCAGCGCATCGCCACTAGCGCACCGCTCCACAGCCAGGACGGCAGCGTCAAGGGCGCCACGCCCGGCTTGAACCCGCCCATGCCGATGACCATGCCGTGCCGGACGTCCGCGTAGCTCGACAAGGCTGCCATGACAGCGCTCATGCCGCTGAAATCGACGGGGATGGCGGGTGGCGCCGCCTTGCCGGCGACGCTCGCCAGCATGGCCACCTGGCCGATCCAGAGCCCGAAATACAGCAGGTCGCCGCGCTTGCCCATCAGCGGCGCCCAGCAGTCGAACAGGGTCGCGCAGCCTGCCGCGAACAAGGCCATCGGACCCAGCACCAGCGCATAGGTTTGCAGGTAGACCAGCGGCTCGACCGGTCCCTCGCCGCGCACAGCGTGGCACAGCAGCACGGCCAGCATGGACGCGCCGCACAGGGCCAGCAGGTACAGCACGCCGCCGCACCAGCGCCCCAGTACGAAGGGCTTGCCGCCGGCCGCGCTGGCGCCGATCACGCCGCCCAGGCCGCTCCTCATGTCCTCGGCCATGCGTCCGCGCAGCAGGTAGAAACCGGCCAGCCCGAGCAGCAGCGACGCCTGCGCGGCGCTGCCCAGCGCCAGGGCCGAACTGGTGTAGCGCACGCGCGCATCGCCGACCACCAGCAGCGCGCTGCCGCCGGCCGGATCCGAGATCATCAGCCAGCTCAGCGCCACCACGGCCAGCAGCGTCACCAGCGTCGAGGTGCGGCGCAGGCGCACGCGCGCTTCCAGCAGGGCCAGGGTGCGCAGCAGGTGCGTGTTCACGCCGCTTCCTTCACGGCGTAGCGTTGCGCCATCAGCGCTTCTTCCAGGCTCGGTTCGGACAGCCGGGCGCCATCGCAGGGCATGCTCGGGTGGGCGATGCGCAGCGCGACGCGGTTGCCCTGGCGCAGCGCCTGCAGCACGTGGGTCGTTTTGCGCAGGATGTCGTATTCGACCGGGCTGACGCTGGCCGACCACACCTGGCCGCGCGCGCGTTCGAGGATCGTGTCCGGGGTGTCGCAGGCCACCAGGCGGCCGCTCTTCATGATGGCGAGCTTACCGGCGATGCTTTCGACGTCGGACACGATGTGGGTCGAGACGATCACCAGTTTATGGAAGCCCAGTTCCGCCAGCAGGTTGCGAAAGCGCAGCCGCTCTTCCGGATCCAGGCCGGCGGTCGGCTCGTCGACCACCAGGATGTCCGGATCGTTCAGCAGCGCCTGCGCGATGCCCAGGCGTCGCAGCATGCCGCCCGAAAAGGTGCTGGCCATGCGCGACGCATGCTCGTGCAGGTTGACCAGCTCGAGCAGGCGCCGGATGCGGGCAGCATCGCGCACGCCCTTCAGCGCCGCGAAGTACTGCATGAATTCGAGGGCCGAGACGTTGCGGTAGACGCCGAAGTCCTGCGGCAGGTAGCCCAGGCGCGCGCGGATGGCGTCGGGGCGGGCGGCGATGTCGGTGCCGTCGAACAGGATCTGGCCGCTGGTGGGGCGGGTCAGCGTGGCGATCATCTGCATCAGCGTGGTCTTGCCGGCGCCGTTGTGGCCGATCAGGCCGACCACGCCGGGCTGCAGGCTGAGTGACAGGTCTGCCACCGCAGTGACGTCCTTGCCGAAGGTCTTGGTGACGTTGCGCAGTTCCAGCATGGCGATGCTCCGCAGAGTGGCGATGCTGTCACTCTAGGCCGGCGCCGCGCGCCGGTCGCGCCTCATGCGACAGGCTGCACGTTTGGCGGTATGGATGGCAGGGCGGCCGGATGGCTGCGGCACGCCAGGGCGTCGGCCAGCGCCGGCATGTAGGTGCGGCTGGCGCGCATCAGCGTGCCGTCGCGCAGGCGCAGCAGGGCGTCGCGGTTGGTCAGCGGCCGCAGTTCGACCACCCTGTCGAGGCGCACGATGCTGGAGCGGTGCACGCGCTGGAACACGGCCGGGTCGAGGCGCAGCGCCAGGGCCTGCAGGCGCTCGCGCACCAGATACGTCTTGCCGCCCGCATGCAGGGTCGCGTAGTCGCCGTCGGCCTCGATGCGCTCGATGTCGGCGCAGTCGACCAGCACGATGCGGTTGCCGGCGCGCACCGTGAAACTGCGCGTCCACGCCGCCGCCGGCGCGGACGGCACATCGATGCGGCGGTAGGGAAAGGCGTGCCGGGCACGCGCCAACGCTTCTTCGAAGCGCTCGTCGTCGATGGGCTTGAGCAGGTAGTCGAGGGCGGCCAGGTCGAAGGCCTGCAGCGCGAAGCCGTCCCAGGCGGTGAGCAGGATCGCCATCGGCCGCTGGTCGCGCGGCAGGCCGGCCAGCACCTCGAGACCGCTCTTGCCCGGCATTTCGACGTCGACGAACACCAGGTCGGGCCGCAGCAGCGGCAGCCCTTGCGCGGCGCTGTCGCCGTCGGCGTATTCCGCGACCACCTCGAAGCCGCTGTGCTGCGCCAGCCGGACCTTGAGCGCGAGCCGGGCCAGCGGTTCGTCCTCGACGATGGCGACGCGGATGGCCGCATTTGTCTTGGGATTCATGCTGCCAGCCTTGCCGTTGGCGCGCCGGCGGCCACGATGCGCAGCGGCAGCGTGAGCTGCACGTGGAAGCGGCCGTCGTCGCGCCAGCCGGCCTCGAGGTGCTGCTCGTCGCCATACAGGTGGCGCAGGCGCTCGGCCACGTTGGCCAGGCCGATGCCGGCACGGCCATCGCCATGTGCCGCCCGCGCGCCATCGTTGGCCACTTCGATCCGCAGCCGGCCGCCATCGCGTTCGACGCGGATGTCGAGCCGGCCCGGCGTCGCCAGCGGCGCGATGCCGTGGCGGATCGCGTTTTCCGCCAGCGGCTGCAGCACGAGATAAGGCACGGCGGCGTCGAGCAGGTCGGGGCCGGCCTTCATGCGCAGTTGCAGGCGCTCGCCCAGGCGCGCCTTTTCGATGTCGAGATAGGCGTCGGTCAGCGCCAGCTCCTCGGCCAGCGCATGTTCATGGCGGCCGTCGTGGGCCAGCGTCGCGCGCAGGAAAGCGGATACGCTGGCCAGCATGCGGTTGGCTTCGCGGTTGGACTGGGCCGCCACCAGGGCGGACACCGCATTCAGGGTGTTGAACAGGAAGTGCGGGTTGACCTGCAGGCGCAGCGCGCGCAATTCGGCGTCGCGCGCGTGCGCGAGGGCTTGCGCCAGGTGCAGCTGGGCGCGCTGCAGCGACAGGTAGTAGACTGCGCCCGCGTGGATCGCGCAGAACATGATCAGCGCCAGCCAGCAGCCGTCCAGGCCACGCGCCAGCTGGTTCCAGTGGAAGGTCGTGGACAGGCCCAGCGCGATCCCCAGCCATTCCCCGAGCATGGAATTCACCAGCGACATCGCATAGCTGGCGCCCAGCAGCACCAGCGCCGTGGGCAGCCAGCCGGAATCGCGCCGCCAGAACGCGCGCTGCAGCAAGGCCAGCGGCACGATCCACAGCATGCAGGCGCAAAAAAACAGCGCGCGGAAGGCCGTGGCATGGCTGTCGGCCAGCGCCGGCAGGCCGAGGATGGCCATGCAGGCGCACACCGGCAGGGCGGCGAGGACGGGGACGAGCGGCGGCGCCTGTTCTTTCACGCGTGGGTTCCGTTGCGTTGATGATCGCGCAATTCTAGCCTGTCAGCGCCCGGCCGAATACAGCATCGCCGCGATCTTCCAGCCGTCCCCGGCGCGCACCATCTGCCAGGTCTCGCTGCCGCGGTTGGTCACCTTGCCGTCCTCGATGAAGTCGAAGTCGAAGTAGGCCGAGCCCACCGCGCCGTTGGTATCGATGCGCACGTTGTAGAAGCGTTCCTCGATGGGTTTCGGGTCCTTCTGGACGAAGCCCGCGAATTTCTTCCAGGTCGAGCTCCTGTACTTGGGCGCGTCCGGGTGGCGCTGCTTGACCTCGGCCCAGGCCGCGTCGTCGAGCACCTCCAGCCAGCTGTCGTGGTCCGGCAGGAACAGGCCGCCGATGGCCTTGCCGTCATGGGCGATGATGGCGGCCTGGAATTGCTGCACGACCTGGCGGATGGCGGCGACGTCGCCGGCGGGGCCGCTGTCGGCGGCGTGCAGGGGCGCGCAGAAGAAGGCGGCGGCGAGGAGGAGGGCGTGGAGGAGGCGCATGATGGTCCGGGAAGTGATGGAGGCTTCACGATAGATCCGCCTTGCGCGCGCGGTCGAGCGGCATGCGGCAGGCCGTGCGCGGCTTGCGGTGAAACGGTTGGACGGGCTTGAGAAGTCCGTTGACGTTCACGATTCAGCGAGCGCCAGGCCCTGAGCCGTGACGACATCGCCGCGCCTGCTGGTGCGCGAGAACGAACCCTTCGCCGTCGCCGGCGAACATGGCGGCAAGCCGTGGCGCGTCGAGTTCATCCTCGACAAGACGAGCGACGCGCGCAGCGTCCGCCTGGCCGGCAAGATCACCGAGGGTGGACAGACGCTGGCGGCGCCGGTGTTGGTCGGGAAGCTGGGCGAGCAGCTCGGCGTGAAAGTCGGCGACGACTTGCGTGTGGCGATGGTGGTGCGGCAGGACTAGGCCAGCGCCCGCTGCGCCGCCGGACGCGCATTCACACGCGCCATGTAATCGACGATCTCGGGCAGTGCCGGCACCAGCTTGAACGCCGTGATCCAGCCCAGCGCCGTCGCCCACAGGATGTCCACGGCGGAGAAGCGCTCGCCGAGCAGATAAGGCCCGGCGCGCAGCTGGCGCGTGAAGGTGGCCAGCATGGTGTCGTAATCGCCGTAGGGGCATAGCGAGGGCGGCGCGGGTTCGCGCTGCATGGCGCGGTCGATCACGGCCGGTTCGAACGAGGCGCCGTAGAACGCCATCCAGCGCAGGTAGGGTCCGCGCAGCGGATCGCGCAGGCCAGGCGCGAGCGCGGCCTCGGGAAACAGGTCGGCCAGGTAGATGAAGATCGCGGGCTGCTCGGTGACCAGCGCGCCGTCGTGCAGGAGGGCAGGCACCTTGCCCATCGGGTTGATGGCCAGATACGCCGGTGCGCGCTGTTCGTTCTTTGTGAGGTCCAGCACATGCAGCTGGTAGTCGGCGCCCAGCTCGTCGAGCAGGAAGCGGACGGCGCCGGAGCGGGAGTTCGGGGCATGGAACAGGGTCAGGTTCATGGCGGCTTCGATCATGGCAAGGGAAGCGCCAGCGTAGGCGAGGGCGCGGACGCCGTCTTGGAAAAACGCGAATGCTAGAATCGAGGCATGGAATCCGCGCCCAACACCACGCCCGACACCGCGCCCGACACCGCGCTCCAGCACGTCCCGGACCGCGCCAAGGGCGTGGTCGCACCCGCGCTCGCCGCCAGCAAGTTCCGCATGGCGCGCTACCTGCCGCCACCCGACCTGGCGCCCTTCCTTGAACACACCTGGATCGTCGAATGGGACTTGCGCGGCCAGCCGCCCTTCGTCCAGCGCACCCTGCCTTATCCCAGCGTGCACCTCGCGTTCGACCGGGCGCGCACCGGCGTGTTCGGCGTGACGACCGGTGCCTTCGACTACACCTTGAAAGAGGCGGGCAAGGTCTGCGGCCTGAAGTTCCGTCCCGGCGGCTTCCGTGGCTTCCTGGGACGCGCCCTGCATACCATCACCGACCAGGTGCTGCCGCTGTCATCGGTTTTTCCGTGGGATCACGCGGCGGCGCAGGCCCTGGTGCTGGAGGCGGAGGACGATGCGGCGATGGCCGAGGCGGCGAACACGCTGTTGCGCACCCGCCTGCCCGCAGCCGATCCGCAGGTGGAGCGCATCGCCGCCATCCTGCGCACGGTGGAGACGGCGCCCGGCCTGACCCAGGTCGAGGCGCTGGCCGCGGGCGCCGGCCTGCACGTGCGCAGCCTGCAGCAGCTGTTCAGCGAGTACGTGGGCGTGAGCCCGAAATGGGTGATCCGGCGCTTCCGCCTGCACGAGGCGGCGGACCGGCTGGCCCATGGCGAAGACGTCGACCTGACCAGGCTGGCGCTGGACCTGGGCTACTTCGACCAGGCCCATTTCACATCCGACTTCCGCCGGCTGGTGGGCCAGTCACCGGGCCACTACCGGGACAAGGCGCGTGACGAAGCTCAGCGCACGGCCGCCGCATCGAACAGCGGGTTGTAGATCAGGCCCAGCACGTTCCCGAACGGGTCCTTCAGCTCCGCCACCCTGATGCCTTCCCCGACGTCCTGGATGGCTTCGTGTTCGGTCGCGCCAAGCGCGATGATGCGCGCGACTTCGGCCTCGATGTCGTCCACGCCCCAGTACACGACCGACCCCGCGGTGCCGGGCATGCCGTCCGGGACCAGGCCCAGTTCGAAGCCGCCGACCGCGTAGCCGACATAGAAGGGCTGGTCGAAATAGGGGGCGCTGCCGAGCACCTCGGTGAACCAGGCCTTGGCGCGCCCGAGGTCGGCGACGGGGTACTTCACGGTGCGTAATCCCTTGATCATGGCGGTCTCCTTTGAAAACGCCATGATGCCATCGCAAGGCGGCGGCGTATTGGAAAAATGGAAGGTCGGCCGTCCGGCTAGCGCGGCTGGATGAAGCGCTCCGGCGTCGCGCCGGTAAACAGCTTGAATTCGTGGATCAGGTGCGACTGGTCGTAGTAGCCGTGGTCCAGCGCCAGGCTGGTCCAGTCCACCTGCCTGGCCTGCTGCCCGCGCAGGGCACGGCTCGCGCGGCGAAAGCGGCTGACCATGGCGAAGGTCTTGGGGCTCAGGCCGACGCGTTCGCGGAACTGCAGCGCCAGGTGCTGGCGCGAGACACCCAGCGTGCGCGCGAGGTCTTCGATGCGGACCACATCATCGGCCTGCTCGATGAGGCGGATGGCGGCGCGCGCCAGGCGGTCCGCAGGGACGGGCTGGGCGTTGCGCAGGCGCGCGAGCAGGGCCCGTTCCAGCGTCGCCAGGCGTTGCGCAACGGTCTGCTCGCGCTCCCACAGCGCCGTGGCCAGCGCTTCGGCTTCATGGCGCGGCCACAGCTCGTCCAGCGCCGGATGGTCGTCCTGCAGCGCGAGCAGGGGCAAGTCGAACAAGGCGCGCGCGGCGCCGGGCAGGAAGCGCACCGCCACCGTCAGCTGCGGTTCCGTCAGTTCGAAGGGGTGCGCGCGCGACATCATGCCGGCCACATGGCCGAGCGGAGCGCGGTCCTGCCAGAGGATGTCGATGCAATTGTCGGGAAGGATGCGCTGGCGGTTGGGGACGCCGGCGGGGATGGCCTG
>CAJYQM010000090.1 GCA_913777025.1 uncultured Massilia sp.
GTCGCCGCGGTGTTCTTCCTGCTGACGCGCGGCCTGAACTACTCGGTCGAGTTCACCGGCGGCACCACGATGGAGCTGCATTACTCGCACGCCGCCGACCAGGACAAGATCCGCCACAACTTGGAAAAGCTGGGCTTCGAGCCGGTCGTGACCACCTTCGGCGCCGCCAGCGACGTCTTGCTGCGCCTGCCGCCGGCCAAGAACTCGACCTCGGTGGCACCGTCGTCGACCGTGTTCAACGCCCTGTGCGCCTCGGAAAGCGGCACCCCGAAGCAGCTCCAGGAGACCACCGCCAAGGGTGAGAACATTTCCCGCACCACCTGCGTGAATGCGGCTGGCGCCGAAGTCGTCAGCCTGCAGCGCGTCGACTCCGTCGGCTCCCAGGTCGGCGACGAACTGGCCCAGAACGGCGTGAACGCGCTGATCATGGTGGTGGTGGGCGTGATGATCTACCTGGCCGTGCGTTTCGAGTGGAAGTTCGCGGTGGCGGCCATCATCGCCAACCTGCACGACGTCGTGATCATCCTGGGCTTCTTTGCCTTCTTCGGCTGGGAATTCTCGCTGACGGTGCTGGCGGCGATCCTGGCGGTGCTGGGCTACTCGGTCAACGAATCGGTCGTGATTTTCGACCGGATCCGCGAAACCTTCCGCAAGCAGCGCAAGATGAGCGTGACCGAGGTCATCGACCACGCGATCACCAGCACCATCTCGCGTACCATCATCACCCACGGCTGTACCGAGATGATGGTGCTGTCGATGCTGTTCTTCGGCGGCCAGGCATTGCACTACTTCGCCGTCGCGCTGACCATCGGTATCCTGTTCGGTATCTATTCGTCGGTGTTCGTGGCGGCGGCAATTGCCATGTGGCTGGGCGTGAAGCGCGAAGACCTGGTCAAGCCGGTCAAGCAGCGTGACGAGACCGATGGCGCCGTAGTGTAATTACGCCGCTGACCTTAAAGCGTCAACGTAAAGCGGCAACGTAAAGCGTCAATGTAAGCGCAAATGAAAACTGCCACGGCATTGCCGTGGCAGTTTTCATTTTTATTATCCGAAGTTTTTTCTTGTGTGAAGCAACGCACAGAGACACCCTCCAGCTTGCCTTACGATGGGCTCGTCTCTTTCAGGACATCCCTAGTTTTGGACTTCACCCGCTCCCCTTAACGGAGCGGGTTTTTTTTGCCCAATACGGATGAAATGGCTCATCAATACGCGCCAGATCAAACAAACGTCAAAAGATTTAACAAGTGTGAGACAGCGCACAGAGAGCAGAAGTCCACGGAACTAATATGGACTCGTCTCTTTCAGGACATCCCTAGTTTTGGACTTAGCCCGCTCCCCCGAGCGGGTTTTTTTTCGTCGCTCATATCAGGCGAGGGCGGCGATCAGGCCGTTTACTTCCTCGCTCGACTCCTGCAGGATCAGCGCCAGGGTGCCGTCGCCGACCGCGAAGTCGATGGTGGCCAGGCTCTGCAGGCCGGCCATGCCGGGGCGTTCGAGCAGGGGAGACGGGACCGGGCACAGGTCATTGGCCAGCAGCAGGGTGTCGCCCAGGGTTTCCGGCGGCAGCGCGCGCATGCCGTTCCACAAGGCCTCGATCGCACCCATGACCGGGGCCGGTACGCCCAGCTTGAGCAGCACGCCGCGGCCGATCGCCGTTTCGCCGTATTCCAGCCATTCGTCGGCGCCGCCATCGAGCAGGCCGGGGAATTCGGCCGCGCGCGACAGCAGGTAAAAGCCGCCGACCTCGTGCACGATGCCGGCGAACAGCGCGGTCTCCGGATCGACGCTGGAGACGCGCCGCGCAATCACCTGGGACAGCGCGGCGACGTGGGCCGAGTGCTGCCACAGCAGGTCGGCCTTGGCGCGCAGGCCGGGGTCAAGGATGTTGCTTGCCAGCTGGCGCACGATGACCGATGCCGCCAGCGCGCCCAGCGTGCGGAAACCCACACGCTGCACCGCGGCGCGCACGTTGGTCACATCCTTGCCGGAACGGTTGTAGGCGGCCGAGTTGGCGATGGCGACGGTGCGCGCGGCCAGCAGCGGCTCGGTCTGCACCAGGCGTGCCGCCTCGTCGATATGGCAGTCGGGATCACCCAGCGCGCGCTGCAGCTTGAGCGTCGCATCCACGTGGGTGGGGAAGGTGAGCTCGCCGCGTTCTGCTTGCGCGGCGATGCGCTTGAGGGCGTCAATTCTGTCCATGGGGGAAAATTATACCCCCACGGGCATGCTCAAGGCTCGCTGAAAATGGCGTCGCAGCCTTCTTTCGGTTCTTCGGTGTCCTGCAGTTCGTCGACCAGACCCAGGTCGAACAATTCCTCGACCGCGTTCATGAAGCTGTTCAGCTTGGTGGCGCCGATCAGGCGATAGATGTCGCCGGCTTCGTTGCGTACGCCGATCAGCATCTGCTCTTCGCGCACCTCGTCGGGCGTGGCGACGTCGAGCAGCAGGTTGCCGATGATGTGCTTGTCGAAATGGGCCGGCTTTTTACCTTCGAGCAGGGCTGTTTTCACGGGGGTCTTCCTTGGTGGTGGCGCATTGCTATCGCGCGAGTTCTGAATTGCCGCCGGCGTCGGGCGACGGCGGCTTGCCATGGGCAGGATTATAGCCGTCCGGGACGATCTTGCCTGACGGTCCATATTTTTGCGTTGCATGGCCGGGACCGGGTTACCATAGCCGGTTTCACAACCCTGCCCTGCGACCGCACTTGCTCCCGAGTGAACGCCCCCGAGTAATGAGCCTTGATTCGCCCCACGCATCGCCTCGATGATGCACGCTGAACTGTCCCGCCTGGCGCAGGAGGCGCCGTTGCGCGTGCTGCTGGTGAATGCCGGCGAGCCCGATTCGCTGACCTGGTCCGGCCTGATCCAGCCCTTGCGCCTGGCCGCCAAGATGCTGGGACCGCAACGCCTGCACGTCGACGTGCGCAGTCCCGACAAGTTCGCCGGCGAATCGCTGCGTCCCTGGCACCTGGTGCTGCTGGTGGCCGACGAGGCCGAGGCCGGCCTGCGCCCGGCCAACCTGCGCGCGCTGGCCGAACGCTGCCGCGCGGCGCCGTGCTGGGGCGGGGTCGGCGCCGGCGTGCTGTGGCTGGCCGAGGCCGGCATGTTCAAGGGCGTGCGCACCGCGCTGCCCTGGTCCTTGTACCCGGACGCCGACGCGCTGGCCGGCCAGCCCTTGTTCAGTCCGCACCTGTTCGAAATCGACGGCAACCGCCTGAGCTGCTGTGGCGGTGCGGGCAGCCTCGACTTCGCACTGACCCTGGTCGACCTGCTGTTCGGCGCCACGGCGCAGGCGCAGGTCAAGGAAGTGCTGTGCGTGGACCGCGTGCGCGGGCCGGAAGAACGCCAGCGCGTGGCCCTGCAGGCGCGCTTCGGCGTGCTGCAGCCGAAGCTGACCGAAGCCGTCACCTTGATGGAAGCGAATATCGAAGAGCCCTTGTCCACCGACGAGATCGCGCAACTGGCCGGCGTGTCGCGGCGCCAGCTGGAGCGCCTGTTCAAGCAATACCTGGGCAGCCTGCCGTCGCGCTACTACCTCGAACTGCGCCTCAAACGCGCGCGCCAGTTGCTGCGCGACACCAATTACTCGATCGTACAGGTGGGGCTGATGTGCGGCTTTTCCTCCGGCTCGCACTTCTCCACCGCCTTCGGCGCCCTGTTCGGCAATACCCCGCGCGAAGAACGCCAGCGCAAACTCAGCGACTGATCCACCTCAAACCGGGGTCAGAGCCCGGTTTTGGGAAAAATCTCCTCGGCAAAAATACGAATTGTGGAGTTGCAGTGAGGCAGTTGCCAAAAATCGGGCTCTGACCCCGGTTTTGTTCTCCGTCCAAAAATGAAAATGCCTGTCGCAGATTGAAAAGAACTGCAGGGGTGGGCTTTTTATAATGGGGCGCTCGGCGCGGCTGCTGGAGTTCGCGCGATTTTATTTGGATGAGGAAAACGTCATGAATGCCAAGCTCGATTCCGGTGTCACCACGCGGCCTGTCACACGCCAGACCTTCGACGAGGTCCTCGTCCCGACCTACGCCCCGGCCGCGATGGTGCCGGTGCGCGCATCGGGCCTGGACGTGTGGGACCAGGAAGGCAAGCATTACCTCGACTTCACCTCCGGCATCGCCGTCTCGAGCCTGGGCCATTGCAATCCGGCCGTGGTCGAAGCGCTGACGCGCCAGGCCAACACCCTCTGGCACGTCGGCAACGGCTACACCAACGAGCCGGTGCTGCGCCTGGCATCAAGCCTGATCGAAGCCACCTTCGCCGACCGCGCCTTCTTCGCCAACTCGGGCGCGGAAGCCAACGAAGCCGCCCTGAAGCTGGCGCGCAAGTACGCGCACGGCAAGTTCGGCCCGCAGAAGTCGCGCATCGTGTCGTGCTACGCGTCCTTCCACGGCCGCACCCTGTTCACGGTATCGGTCGGCGGCCAGTCGAAGTACACCGAAGGCTTCGAGCCGCTGCCCCCGAGCATCGACCACATCACCTACAACGACATCGAGTCGGCGCGCGCCGCCATTACCGACGATGTCGCCGCCGTGATCGTCGAACCGATCCAGGGCGAGGGTGGCGTGATCCCGGGCGACATCGAATTCCTGAAAACCCTGCGCCAGCTGTGCGACCAGACCGGCGCCCTGCTGATCTTCGACGAAGTGCAGTCGGGCGTGGGCCGCACCGGCACCTTCTACGACTACATGAACGTGGGCGTGACCCCGGACGTCCTGACCTCGGCCAAGGCGCTGGGCAACGGCTACCCGATCGGCGCCATGCTGACCACCAACGAGATCGCCCAGTACCTGGCGGTCGGCTCGCACGGCACCACCTACGGCGGCAACCCGCTGGCCACCAGCGTGGCGCTGGCCGTGGTCGAGCAGATCAACCAGCCGGCCTTCCTGGAGCGCGTGCGTGAAGCCAGCGGCAAGCTGTTCGCCAAGCTGGAAACGCTGGCGGCCGACTACCCGCAGCTGTTTTCCAAGCCGCGCGGCAAGGGCCTGCTGATCGGCCTGCCGATGGCCGACGCCCAGAAGGGCCACTCGAAGGACTACACCAAGGTCTGCGAAAAGCTCGGCCTGATGCTCTTGATCGCGGGTCCGGACGTGGTGCGCCTGGCACCGGCGCTGATCGTGACCGACGCCCAGATCGACGAAGCGCTGCGCATCATGCGCGAGGCTGCCGACGCTTACCTGGCTGGCTGATATAAAAAGCGGCCGGCCTGGTCAAGCCGCCGGCCGCATCCTGCCAGTCATCCAAGCTACCCGGGAGTCCCCATGTACGTAGTCCGTCCGGTCGAACCCGCGGATGTCGGCGCCCTCGAGACGCTGCTCGCCGCGTCCATGCCGGGAGTGCACACGCTGCCGCGCACACGCGAAAAGATCTCGGCCCTGGTCGAACGTTCCGTCGCCTCGTTCGCGGCCCACGTCGACATCCCCAGCGAAGAAACCTATCTGTTCGTGCTCGAAAGCGTCGACGCATCGGGCAAGCCCTGCGAACTGGCCGGCACCGCCGCCATCCACGCCTCGGCCGGCTCGAACGGCACTTATTTCGCCTTCCGCAACGACGTGATCCAGCAGGTCTCGCGTGACCTGAACATCAGCCACAGCGTGCACGCGCTGACGCTGTGCTCCGAGCTGACCGCGTATTCCCAGCTGTCCGGCTTCACGATCCGCCACCGCGACAGCGCCGGCCTGGAAGCGGCCCTGCTGTCGCGCGCGCGCCTGCTGTACGCGGTGCTGGCGCCGCACCGCTTCGGCGACCGTTTCTTCGTGCCGCTGGCCGGCGTCACCGACGAGAACGGCCAGTCGCCGTTCTGGGATGCGCTGGGCCGCAAGTTCTTCAAGATGGATTTCCTCGACGCCGAACGCACCATCGGCGGCGCCCGCAACCGCACGCTGATCGTCGAGCTGATGCCGCACTACCCGGTCTACGTGCCGCTGCTGCCGGGCCCCGCGCAGGCCGCGATGGGCCAGATCCATCCGGACGGCGAACTCTCGTTCGATTTGTTGACGGAGGAGGGTTTCGAGGCCGACGAATACATCGACATCTTCGACGGCGGCCCGATCCTGCAGGCTCACAAGAACGCGCTGCGCTCGTTTTCCGGCTCCATGGTGCGGCGCGTGGTGGCGCCGGCGCGCGGGCCCGCCGCGCCGGCCCAACTGGACACGATGGCCAGCTACGCCGTGGCCAGCGGCGAGCGCAACTTCCGCGCCATCGTCGTGCCCTGCGCGCCGGCCGAAAGCGCCGAAACCCTGTGCCTGCCGTCCTGGGCCCAGCAGGCGCTGGGCGTGACGCCGGGCGACAACGTCATCTGCGTGCGCATCTGAAGGAACACCAACCATGCTCGTAATACGCGCAATCACCCTGGACGACATCGACCCGCTGATCGAGATGGCGCGCCAGGTCGGCAGCGGGATGACGACCCTGAAGCCGGACCGTGCCATGCTGGGCGAACGCGTGAACATCGCGGTGGCCTCGTTCGCCGAGACCATCCCGCCGGAAGAACGCGACTACATGTTCGTGATGGAAGACACCGCCGGCGGCCGCCTTGCGGGCGTCTGTGCGATCAAGGCCGCGGTCGGCCTCACCGAACCCTTCTACAACTACCGTATCGGCACCCTGGTGCACCATAGCCGCGAGCTGGACGTGTTCACGCGCATGGACACGCTCTACCTGTCGAACGACCTCACCGGTTCGACCGAACTGTGCTCGCTGTTCCTGATGCCGGAATACCGCACGGGCTCGAACGGCAAGTGGCTGTCGAAAAGCCGCTTCCTGTTCATCGCCCAGTTCCAGCACCTGTTCACCGAAAAGATCATCGCCGAGATGCGCGGCTACCAGGCCGAGGACGGGACTTCGCCGTTCTACGAAGGCCTGGGCCGCCACTTCTTCAAGATGGATTTCAACCACGTCGACGGCCTGACCGCGCTCGGCAAGAAATCCTTCATCGCCGAACTGATGCCGCGCCAGCCGCTGTACGTGGCCTACCTGCCCGAGGATGCCCAGGCCGTGATCGGCCAGGTACACCGCTCCACGCTCCCCGCGCGAAAATTGCTGGAGCAGGAAGGCATGCACTACGAGGGCTACGTCGACATTTTCGATGCCGGTCCCGTGCTGCAGGGCCGCGTGGGCGAGCTGCGCGCGGTGCGCGACAGCGTGCCGACCGTGGCCGAAGAGGGCGTGCCGGAAGGCGAGTGCGACGTCACGCTGGTCTCGAACACCCAGCTCGGCAACTTCCGCATGATACTCACCCAGGCTTGCGCCGGCGGCACAAAAGTGTCCCTCTCGGCGCGCGAACTGCAGCTGCTGCATTGCCAGTCGGGCGACCCGGTGCGCACGCTGTCACTCAATGTAAGGAAGGCTCTCCATGGCTAATCTGTCTAATTGCATCAACGGCGAGTGGCTGGCCGGCAGCGGCGCGCCTCTCTCGACCATCGATCCGTCCACCGGCCGCGAAACCTGGACCAGTAACGAATCCACCCCGGACGACGTGGCGCGCGCCGTGCAGGCCGCGCGCGACGCCTTCGAAGACTGGGCCTTGACGCCGCTCGAGCAGCGCATCGCCGTCTGCCAGCGCTTCCGTGACTTATTAAAAGAACACAACGAAGACCTGGCCGTCATCATCGCCGAGGAAGTCGGTAAACCCTTGTGGGAAGCGCGCACGGAAGTCACGACCATGGCCAACAAGGTCGACATCTCGGTGCAGTCCTATGGCGCCCGCACCGGCGAGACGAATGCGAAAGTCGCGGACGGCAACGCCGTGCTGCGCCACCGTCCGCACGGCGTGTTCGCCGTCTTCGGCCCGTACAACTTCCCGGGCCACCTGCCGAATGGCCACATCGTGCCGGCCCTGATCGCCGGGAACACGCTGGTGTTCAAGCCCAGCGAATACGCGCCGCGCACGGCCGTGCGCACCGTGCAGCTGTGGGAGGAAGCCGGCCTGCCGAAGGGCGTGCTGAACCTGGTCAACGGCGGCCGCGACACCGGCATTGCGCTGGGCCAGGCCGACGTCGACGGCGTGCTGTTCACCGGCAGCAGCCAGACCGGCGCCGCCCTGCACAAGCAGTTCGGCGGCCAGCCCGGCAAGATGCTGGCGCTGGAAATGGGCGGCAACAACCCGCTGGTCGTATGGGATCTCAGTGATAACACCGCGGATGTCGACGCCGCCGTGCACCACGCCGTGATGTCGGCGTTCATTTCGGCCGGCCAGCGCTGCACCTGCGCGCGCCGCCTGGTGGTGCAGGACACCCCGGCAGGCCAGGCCTTCATCGAGCGCCTGGTCGAGGTGGCGGGCAAGCTGGCCGTCGGCCCGTCGAACGCCGAGCCGCAGCCCTTCATGGGACCGGTGGTGTCGAGCGCCGTGGCCGCGCGCCTGGTCGAAGCGCAAGCCATGATGGAAGAGAAGGGCGGCAAGGTGCTGCTGCGCATGCGCCAGCTGGACCCGAACGCCGGTTTTGTGACCGCCGGCATCGTCGACGTCACCGATGCGCAGGGCATCCCGGACGAGGAGTGGTTCGGGCCGCTGCTGCAGGTGATCCGCGTGCAGGACTTCGATGCCGCCATCAAAGCCGCCAACGCCACCCAGTTCGGCCTGGCCGCCGCGCTGCTGTCGCCTTCCGAAGACCTGTGGCAGCGCTTCGCCGCGCGCGCGCGCGCCGGCGTCGTCAACTGGAACCGCCCGACCACCGGCGCGGCCAGCTCGGCGCCCTTCGGCGGCGTGGGCAAGTCGGGCAACCACCGCCCGAGCGCCTATTATGCCGCCGACTACTGCGCCTATCCTGTCGCCTCCATCGAAAACGCCGCGCTGGAAATGCCGGCCAAACTGTCGCCAGGATTGAGCTTCTAAATGCGTAACGCCCGCGAATTCAACTTCGATGGCCTGGTCGGCCCATCGCACAACTATGCCGGCCTCTCGTTCGGCAATGTCGCCTCCTTCAACAACGTCAAGAGCGCTTCCAACCCGAGGCAGGCCGCCTTGCAGGGACTGGCCAAGATGCGCGCGCTGGCCGCGCGCGGCTTCGCGCAAGCCGTGCTGCCGCCGCAGGCGCGTCCCAACTTCCGCCTGCTGCGCCGCCTCGGCTTTTCCGGCAGCGACGCCGACGTGCTGGCGCACGCCTGGCGCGACGCGCCGGTGATCCTGGCCTGCGCCTGGTCGGCCTCGCCGATGTGGACCGCGAACGCCGCCACCGTCAGCCCCTCGAGCGACACCGCGGATGGCCGCGTGCACTTCACGGCCGCCAACCTGAACAACAAGCTGCACCGCGCCGAGGAGCACATCCAGTCGACCCGCACGCTGCGCGCGCTGTTTGCCGACCAGGACCGCTTCGTGGTGCACGATCCGCTGCCCTCGACCCCGGCCTTCGGCGACGAAGGCGCGGCCAACCACACCCGCTTTGCCAGCGCCCACGGCGCCGCCGGCGTCGAGTTCTTCGTCTACGGCCGCGTGGAATTCGACCCCTCGGCGCCAGCGCCGAAAAAATACCCGGCGCGCCAGACGCTGGAAGCCTCACAGGCGATCGCGCGCCTGCACGGCCTGGACGCCGCGCGCACCGTGTTCGCCTCGCAGAACCCGGACGTGATCGACCAGGGCGTGTTCCACAACGACGTGATCGCGGTCGGCAACGGCAACGTGCTGTTCTACCACGAGCAGGCCTTTGCCGACGAAGCGGCCACGCTGGGGCTGCTCCGGCGCGCATTGGCCAACGTGGACACCGACCTGCAGGCCGTGCGCGTCACGACCGGGGCCGTGCCGCTGGCCGACGCCGTCGCCAGCTACCTGTTCAACAGCCAGCTGCTGTCCAAGCCGGACGGGAAGATGGCGCTGGTGGTGCCGCACGAATGCCGCGAGAACGCCAATGTCGCCAACTACCTGGCCGGCCTGGTCGCCTCCGGCGGCGCGATCGACGAACTGATCGAATTCGACCTGCGCCAGAGCATGCGCAACGGCGGCGGCCCGGCCTGCCTGCGCCTGCGCGTGAGCCTGACCGACGACGAAGCCGCGGCCATGCACCAGGGCGTGATCATGACCGAGGACCTGTACGCGAAGCTGGTACCCTGGGTCGAGCGCCACTACCGCGACCGCGTCGAACCGAAAGACCTGGCCGATCCGCAGCTGGCGCGCGAGTGCGCGCAGGCGCTGGAGGAACTGGAACGCATCCTCGGCTTGCCGGGGCTGTACGACCTGGCTTGAGCGGCGCGGCTGTAATAACATATCGACGCAATCTGGACGGGACAACCCCGTCCGCATAACAGCCGGCGCGCAGGGCCACAAGCCACGGCGCCCCAGGCACACACAATCAGCATTGGAGATGTAAATGAACAAAGACATGCCCCAGGATCTGCGTATCCGTACGCTCGCACTGGTCAATGAGAACAAGCCTGCGGAGCAGGTGGGTGCCCTGGCCGGCGCCTGGCTGGGTGCCCTCGACGACGAGGACCTGGCCGGTGTCGCCCCCGAGAGCCTGGCCGCCATCCTGCTGGATGGCTTCGCCCAGGTGGCGCAGCGCACCGTGCAGGGCTGCCAGATCGCCCGCATGCGCTACAGCGACGGGCGCGCCGGCATGTCGACCGCTCTCCTGATCCTGAACGAGGACATGCCCTACCTGGTCGACTCCTTCGTGATGGCGCTGCGCCGCCAGCGCGTGGTCGCTTCCGGCGTGATGAACGCCGTGCTGCCCGTGAAGCGCGATGCCAGCGGCACCGTGACCGCCGTCGGCGAAGCCGGCGCGCCGCTGGAATCCTACGTGCTGTGCCTGCTGGCGGAAGACCTGCCGGCCGACGAACTGGATGCGCTGGTCGCGCGCCTGGAGATGGTCGCGCGCGACGCCGCCATCGTGCACCGCGACGCCGTCGCCATGCGCGACCGCATGACCGCCGTGGCAGCCGCCGCCGCCGAGCAGGGCACGCCCGCCGGCCAGGAAGTCGCCGCCTTCCTCGAGTGGGCCAAGAACGAAGGCTTCGAACCCTTCGGCTACGCCTACTACTTCGTGAAGCCGGGCGTGCGCGAACTCGAACGCGACATCCCGAGCCGCGTCGGCGTGCTGCAGGACACGGGCCACCCCGTCTACGGCACCAGCCTCGCGAACATTCCGGGCGACTTCGAGATCCTGTCGCGCCGCGAGGAGACGCTGTCGATCGTGAAGGCCGACGTGGCCGGCACGCTGCACCGCGACCAGCCGCTGGACTTCATCGGCGTGCGCAACACCGACACCCAGGGCAATACCATCGGCGAACACTGCTTCGTCGGCCTGTTCACCCGCGCCGCCACCTCGACCCCGCTGGCACGCCTGCCGTTCGCGCGCGGCCGCGTGGCCAAGGTGCTGGGCATCGCCGGCGTGCGCCAGGAAGGCTTCCGCGCCGAGAAATTCATCGAGATCCTGGAATCGCTGCCGCGCACCGAAGCGCTGGAAGCCGATCCGGAATGGCTGGCCCAGGTCTGCAGCGCGGTGGTCTCGCTGTACAAGCAGCCGCGCGCAAAAGTGTTCGCGCGCCGCGACGTGTATGCGCGCCACCTGAACGTGCTGGTCTACCTGCCACGCGAGCGCTACAGCGCCGCCGTGGTGGCCGCGCTGGCGCAGGCCCTGAAGGAGAGCTCGGGCGCCATCGACGTGCGCTCGCAGACCCTGGTCGCCGATGGTCCGCTGGCCCGCGTCTACCTGATCGCCCAGGCCGCGCGCAATCCGCTCGACCTCGAGACCGACATCCAGAAGCCGCTGCTGTCCGTGCTGGACGGCTGGCATGACCGCTATACCGCGCTGACCGAAGGCGTCGAAGACGTCCCGACCCGCAACACGCTGCGCAAGATGCTGCCGACGCTGCCGGTCAACTACGTTGCCGTGACCGCGCCGGAAGTCGCTTTCCGCGACGTCAACGCAATCCTCCACAACGGCAAGCCGGGCCACGTGTCGGTGCGCATCGAAACCGACGATGCCGGCACGGGTGGCAGCACGTCATCGATCCGCCTGTACTCGACCGGCAGCGTGCCTTCGCTGTCGCGCATCCTGCCGGCGCTGCAGAACGCCGGCATCGCGATCGACCGCGAACAGACCTACTGGATCGCCACCGCCGACGGCACGCGCCACTACGTGACCGGCCTGATCGTCGACGCCGAGAGCGCCGCCAAGCTGGCGCAGCCGGGCATCGCGAACGTGGCCGAGGAACTGTTCGCCGCCCTGTTCAACGACGAGGCCGAAGACGGCCGCCTGAACGGCCTGGCCATCGAAGGCGGCCTGTCGACCCGCGAAGTGCAGCTGGTGCGCGCCTACATCAGCTACTGGCGCCAGGCCGGCAGCAAGTTCTCGACCCGCTACATGGCCGAAACCCTGCGCCTGCGCGCCGGCCTGGTCAAGCAGCTGGTCGACGGTTTCGTGCAGCGCTTCGATCCGGCCCTGCCGCAAGAGCAGCGCGACGCCGCCACCGCCCGCCTGGCCGAACTGAAGGCAGGCCTTGCCAAGGTCAACCACGCGGACACCGAGGAAATCATGGCCGCGCTGGTCGACCTCGTCATGGCGACCGTGCGCACCAATTACTTCCAGAACGGTGGCGAAAAGATCATCTTCAAGTTCGACACCAGCAACCTGGCGCTGGTGCCGGAGCCGCGTCCGTTCCGCGAAATCTATGTGTTCTCGCGCCGCTTCGAAGGCGTGCACTTGCGCGGCGGCCCGGTCGCCCGCGGCGGCCTGCGCTGGTCGGACCGCATGGAAGACTACCGCACCGAGGTGCTGGGCCTGGTGAAGGCGCAGATGGTCAAGAACGCCGTCATCGTGCCGGCCGGCTCGAAGGGCGGTTTCGTCTGCAAGCAGATGCCGAAGGATGCCGCGCGTGACGTCGTGGCGGCGGAAGGCGAAGCCGTCTACCGCCTGTTCATCGCCAGCCTGCTGGAAGTGACCGACAACCGCGTGCATGGCGCCATCGTGGCACCCAGCGACACCGTGCGCTACGACCAGGACGATCCCTACCTGGTGGTCGCCGCCGACAAGGGCACCGCGACCTTCTCCGACATCGCCAACAGCATCGCCGTCTCGCGCGGCTTCTGGCTGGGCGACGCCTTTGCCTCGGGCGGCTCGAATGGCTACGACCACAAGAAGATGGGCATCACGGCGAAGGGCGCGTTCGAAGCCGTCAAGCGCCACTTCTACGAGATGGGCCACGACATGAGCACGACGCCGGTGACCATGGTCGGCGTGGGCGACATGTCGGGTGACGTGTTCGGCAACGGCGTGCTGCTGTCGCGCCAGCTGAAACTGGTGGCCGCATTCGACCACCGCCACATCTTCCTGGACCCGAACCCGGACGTCATCGTGTCCTTCAACGAACGCCAGCGCATGTTCGCGCTGCCGCGTTCCTCGTGGGAGGACTACAACAAGGAACTGATCTCGGAAGGCGGCGGCGTGTATCCGCGTAGCGCCCGTCACATCGAGCTGTCGCCACAGGTGCGCGCGGCCCTCGACATCGAGGAAACCAGCCTGACCCCGGAAGAACTGATGCACCGCATCCTGCTGGCGCCGGTCGACCTGTTCTACAACGGCGGCATCGGCACCTACATCAAGGCCTCGACCGAGACCCACGCCCAGGTCAAGGACCGCGCCAACGACAACATCCGCGTCAGCGGGAACGAACTGCGCGTGAAGGTCGTGGCCGAAGGCGGCAACCTGGGCGCGACCCAGGCCGGCCGCATCGAATTCGCGCTGGCGGGCGGCCGCATCTTCACCGATGCGATCGACAACTCGGCCGGCGTGGATTGCTCCGACCACGAAGTCAACGTCAAGATCTGGCTGGACACCGAAGTCAATGCCGGTAAGCTGCCGGAAGTGGACCGCAACCGCATCCTGAACGAAATGACCGGCGACATCGAGCACCTGGTCCTGCGCGACAACACGCTGCAGACCCACCTGCTGGTACGCGAAGCGCAAGCCCAGTCCAACGCCGCCGTGGTCGACGGCTATGCCGCCCTGATCGCCAGCCTGGAGCTTGAAGGCGCCGTCTCGCGCGAGCTGGAACAGCTGCCGAGCGAAACCGAGCTTGCCCGCCGCAAGACGCTCGGCCAGGGCCTCACCACGCCGGAACTGGCGGTGGTCATCGCCAACGTCAAGAACCGCTTCAAGCGCACCCTGGCCGCCCTGCCGCTGACGGAGCTGCCGTGGGCCGAGACCATCCTGCGTCCGTACTTCCCGAAACAGCTGGTCGCCACCCGCGATCCTTTGGCGCACCCGCTGGCCAATGCCATCCTGGCGACCGTGCTGGCCAACGAATCGGTGAACCGCTGCGGTCCGCTGATGCTGCGCGACCTGGCAACCGAGCACCGCATCGACGACACCGAAGTGGTCAAGGCCTGGGGCCAGGCCTGGGCCGCGCTGCACCTGGCGCCGGTGTTCGAGGCGCTCGACCACGATGCGCTCAGCGTGCCGCGTGACGTCTCGCAGACGGTCGACGCCCGCACCCGCGTGATGCTGCGCACCGTGATCGAAGGCGTGCTGTCGCTGCCGGCCGAACAAGCCGGCGCGGGCGGCATGGACGAGCTGTCCAAGCTGTTCGCCACCCCGGACCAGCTGCGTGCCCTGATCCCGGCCAAGTCGGACGCCGACAGCCATGCCGGCCTGTCCTCGTCCTTCGTGCAGGCCTGGAAGGCGGTCGACACGGTCGAGTCGCTGGCAGCCTTCCTGTTCGCGGCGGTGTCGGTGCAGCGTCCGGGCGGCTTGTCGCTGGCCGAGTTCCTGCAAGTCGGCATGCTGCTGCGCAGCGCCGCCGGCCTCGACACGCTGGAGCGCGGCCTGAAGCTGCCGGCCACCAGCAAGTCGCAGGAACAGCTGCGCAACTACGCGCTGCAAGCCCTGCGCCGCACCCAGCAGCGCATGCTGCTGCAGGTGCTGGAACGCGCCAAGCAGGGCAGCGACATGCAGGCCGCGGTGCAGGACCTGGTCGCGGCCATGGGCCTGGGCAACCAGGCGCAGCCGACCGACCTGGAACAGGCCATGCTGGACGTCTGGGCGCTGTCGGAAGGCAGCAGCCCGGAACGCCTGGCGGCTTGATGCCATGAGTGCGGCGTCTTTCGATACGCTGCCGGAAGCGGTCCGGGCACTGGCCCGGGCCGACTTCGGCCAGGTGGCGGCGCGCTTCCGGGAAGCCGGTTTCACGGTCACGCTGCCCGACAGGGGCATCCTGAGCGTGAAAGCGGCGGCGCCCGACCCGGCGCGCGCCAGCGTACTGCTGTCGGTTGGCGTGCACGGCGACGAGACCGGTCCCATCGAGATGGTGGCCCATGCGCTCGACGCCCTGTCGCACAGTCCACGGGAACTGGCGGTGGACCTGATGCTGTGCGTCGGCAGCATCGACGCGATCGCGGTCGGCAAGCGCTTCATCGACGCCGACCTGAATCGCATGTTCCGCCTGCAGCGCGGCGACCTGGCCGCCACCTTCGAAGCCGGGCGCGCCGACGCCATCATCGCCGCCACGCGCGACTTCTTCGATGGCAGCGGGCCGCGGCGCTGGCACCTTGACCTGCACACGGCGATCCGCGCGTCGCGTTATCCGAAGTTCGCGATCGTGCCGCAGCTGATCGCGCAGCAAGCGCGCGATGCGCTGATCGCCTGGCTGGGTTTGGCGGGCATCGAAGCCGTGATCATGAATCCGGCCTCCGCCGGCACCTACAGCTACTGGACCGCCGAGCAGCACGGCGCCGCCGCCAGCACGGTGGAACTGGGGCGCATCGGCACGCTTGGCCGGAACGACCTGTCGCAGTTCACGCAAGCCGCCGCGGCGATCGATGCTCTGTTGCGTGGCGAGACCCGGGGCGAGGGCACGCCGCCGCTGGTGTTCGACACGGCGCAGTCGATCACCAAGCTGTCCGACGCTTTCCGCATGGGCTTCGGCAGGGAGACCGAGAACTTCACGCCCCTCAAAAAAGGCGAGGTCATTGCCACCGACGGCGACACCGTCTACACGGTCAAGCATGACGAGGAGTTCGTCGTATTTCCTAACCCGGACGTGCGTGTCGGCTTGCGTGCCGGGATCATGGTAGTGCGAAAGTAGGTTGAACGCGTGGACAGCTCCGCTGTCCACGCGTTCAACCTAAGCTTGCTCACCGCCTACGAAAAACATATTTTGTCCGTGCGCGCTAGACTAGCTCTTTTGAACAAGGGAGCGTCTACCCATGAGCAAACTGTTTTCTCCAATCAAGCTGGGTCCGCTCGAGCTGCCCAACCGCATCGTCATCGCCCCCATGTGCCAGTACTCGGCCGAGGGGGGCTTCCCGACCGACTGGCACATGATCCACCTCGGCCACCTGGCCCTGTCCGGCGCCGCCATGCTGGTGCTGGAAGCGACCTCGGTGACCGAAGAAGGCCGCATCACCTACGCCGACCTGGGCCTATGGTCGGACGAGCACGCGGCCGCGCTGGAGCCGGTCATCAATGCGATGCGCAAGTACGCGCCGATCAAGATCGCCGTGCAGCTGGCCCACGCCGGCCGCAAGGCCTCGAGCGAAGTGCCCTGGCTGGGCGGCGCCAACATCCCGGCCGGCCATGCGAACGGCTGGCAGACCGTCGCGCCTTCCGCGCTGCCGCATGCGGACGGCGAGACCGTGCCGGAAGCGCTGGACGCCGCCGGCCTGCAGCGCGTGAAGGACGGCTTCGTGGCCGCCGCGCGCCGCGCCGATGCGCTGGGCCTGGACGCGATCGAGATCCACGGCGCCCACGGTTACCTGCTGCACCAGTTCCTGTCGCCGCTGTCGAACCAGCGCACCGACGACTATGGCGGCTCGCTGGAAAACCGCATGCGCTTCCCGATCGAAGTGTTCCAGGCGATTTGCGCCGAGGTCTCGCCGGAGATGGTGGTCGGCATGCGCATCTCGGCCAGCGACTGGGTCGAAGGCGGCTGGGACCTGGAGCAGAGCGTCGTGTTCGCGCAAGCGCTGGAAAAGCTGGGCTGCCAGTTCATCCACGTCTCCAGCGGCGGCCTGTCGCCGCTGCAGAAGATCCCGGTCGGCCCCGGCTACCAGATCGAATTCGCGGCGCGCGTCAAGCAGGCCACCGCCATGCCGACCATTGGCGTGGGCCTGATCACGGAAGCCAAGCAGGCCGAGACCATCATCCAGACCGGCCAGGCCGACATGGTGGCGCTGGCGCGCACCATGCTGTACGACCCGCGCTGGCCGTGGCATGCGGCCGCCGAACTGGGCGCGTCGGTGTCGGCGCCGCCGCAGTACTGGCGTTCGCAGCCGCACGAGTTCAAGAACCTGTTCGGCGATACGCGCCTGGGCCAGCGCTGACCCGCGGCCGCTTACCGTTCATTCCGCGTTTTCGGCAGTCCGTCGCATGCGGCGGGGCAGGGGCGGGCCGTCTTGTTAGAGTGCCTACATCGAACTCGACAAGAAAAGGCCCGCCATGCGTACCGTCCTCGCCCTCGCACTTTGCGCCACCTTCGCCGCCACCCTCGGCGGCTGCGCCATCATCGTCGCCCCGGGCCCGGATGGCGACGTCTCGGTCCACACCCCATTTTCAAAAGGCAGCGTGCAGGGCGACGGCGTGATCGCGCGCGACCAGCGCATGGTCGGCACGGTACCGGGCCTGGAAGTGAACGGCTCGGTACTGGTCGACGTGCGCGTCGGCCCGGCGACCTCGCTGGTGGTGGAAGCCGACAGCAACGTGGCGCCGCTGATCCGCACCGAAGTGCGCGGCGACCGCCTGCTCGTCGAAGCGTCGCGCTCGTTCAGCAGCCGCAATCCGGTGCGCGTGACCTACACCGTGCCGCGCCTGACCGACCTGCGCCACACCGGCTCCGGCCAGCTGTCGGTGCGCGACCTGAACGGCGAACCGCTGACGCTGGTGCAGAAGGGATCGGGTTCGGTGCTGCTGACCGGCCGCGTGGCCAGCCTCGAAGTGAACAGCGAAGGTTCGGGCAGCGTCGACGCCGCGACCTTGCAGAGCGCCAGCGCCAGCCTGACCCTGAGCGGGTCCGGGCGCATGAACGTGGGCCAGGTGCGCGGCGATTATGCGATCGCGCGCCTGGATGGGTCGGGGCAGTTGCGGGTGGCGGGCGCGGTGCGCGCGCTGACCGGACGCTCGACGCGCTCCGGGCACCTGGACCTGTCCGACCTGACCAGCGAACAGGCCGATTTGAATTCGAGCGGATCGGGCGGGATCACGGCCAAGGTGAAGCAGTGCTTGATCGCGCAGAACGGCGGATCGGGTGGCATCCGCGTGTATGGCAATCCCGCCCAGATGTCGGTCAGTGGAAAGCCGGTGCAACTGGTGAATTGAAGCCGGTTGAACGCGTGGAGTGAGGCCGACTAAATGTCGGGCGAACAAGCCGTCCACCCTACGTACGCGTTACGGGTAGGGTGGACGTGGACGGCGAGTCGGGTTTCCCGTCCACGCGTTCAACTCACGTTCGATCAGAGCAGGTGGTCGAGCAGTTCCGGCCCGAACACCTCGCGATGCAGCCGCCCAGCCGGCACACCCGCATTCAGCAAGGCCAGCCACTGCGCCTGCATGAACTTGTGCGGCCCGCACAGGTAGACCTCGGCCTGCTCGAGCGGCCAGGCCGGCAGGCGTGCCACATCCATGCGGCCTTCGATCGCTCCCTCGGCGCCCTGCGGGTCTTCATGGAAATTCACGACCGACAGATTCGGCATCGCCACCTTCAGGCGCTCGACCTCGGTGTGGAAGGCATGATGGCCCGGGTCGCGCGCCGCATGCGCGAACACCACCTGGCGCTGCGGATGCACCTCGGCGATCCGCTTGAGGCTGGAGACCATCGGCGTGATGCCGACGCCGGCCGACAGCAGCACGATCGGGCCTTCGCCTTCGGTGTCCGGCGTGAAGTCGCCGAACGGGTGCGACACCTGCAGGATCGAGCCCACCTGCACGTTCGCATGCAGCCAGTTCGAGATCTCCCCGGCTGGGGTGTCGGCCAATGCGTCTTCGCGCTTTACGGAAATGCGCAAGCTGTCCGCGCCCGGCACGTCGGACAGGCTGTACTGGCGCAGCTGGTGCCGGCCATCCGGCAAATCGACGGCGACGCTGACATACTGGCCTGGCTTGAAGCCCGGGAGCGGCTTGCCGTCCGCGGCCACGAAACGGATCGACAGCACGTTGGCGCTTTCGCGCACCACCTCAAGCACGCGCATCGGGCGGGTCTCGCCCGGCTGGATGCCGGCGGTGCTGTACAGCTCCGCTTCGGCCGCGATCAGGAGTTTGGCCAGCGAGTTATAGGCTTCGGCCCAGGCGTCCAGCAGGGCCGGCGTGGCGGCGTCGCCGAGGGTGGCGGCGATCGCCTCGAGCAAGTGCTTGCCAACGATCGGGTAGTGCTCGGCGCGGATGCCGACCGAGACGTGCTTGTGGACGATGCGATTGACCACCGGGCCGAGCGCTTGCGGGGTGCCGATATTGGCCGCGTAAGCGAACACTGCCGACGCCAGCGACTGCTGCTGCGCCCCGCTGGCCTGGTTGCCCATGTTGAAGATGCGGGTCAGCTCGGGATGCGCGCCCAGCATGTTCGAATAAAACAGACGGGTGATGGCCAGGCCGTGTTCGCGCAGTACCGGGACGCTGGCGTCGATATAGGGGCGGGAAGCTTCGGAGATCATGTCGTTTCCTTAATGGTGCATTTCAAATGCATATTTAAAGTTCAAAAAAAGGCCCGCAGAGCGAGCGCTTACTCATAGGCAATACCGCTTATGCGGCGGTATCGCCGGTATCCTTGTTTCCAGCCCAGAACATCCGGTGCATGCGGATGACTTGTTCGCCAGTTGCGCCCGCGGTGGCATCGGCCAGCGTGAAGCGGTCCATCGCCTCGTAGAAGGCGCGCATCCCGGCGCGCAGCATGCCACGCAGTTGGCAATCCATTTTCAGGGCGCAATTACTGCCTTCGCAGTCGATCAGTTCATCCTCGTCGCCTTCGAGCTTGCGCAAGACCTGGCCAATGGTGAGCGTCGCCGGATCTGCCGCCAGGCGCAAGCCGCCGTTGCGTCCACGCATCGACTTCACCCAGCCCAGCTTGGCCAGCTGGCCAACCACTTTGACCAGGTGGTTCAAGGGAAGGTCGAACTGCGCACCGATCTCGGCCACCGTCACAGGGTGGACCCGTTCGCCCGCACGCTCCAGATAGATCAGGACGCGCAGGCCAATGTCGGAAAAGCGGGTGAGGCGCATCGTATCGGCTCGCTGGAAACAGGATTATTCTACCTAAACCTGCATCGAAAATGCAGATTTAGGGAAACTATTTTTTTCCTGCATTGAAGATCAACCTATAATCGCGAGTTTGAGGCTGAGATGCACAGCCTGTTCCTATTAGTGCGACCAGAGGATACGCCGTGAAGCAGACATTGGGCCAAAAGCTCTTTCGAACCAAAACGTCCGGACACAAGCAGGACGAAGGCCATGGCGGTGGCCTGGGCCGCAGCCTGGGCCTGTTCCCGCTGACCATGATCGGCGTCGGCGCCACCATCGGCACCGGCATCTTCTTCACGATGGTCGAGGCGGTCCCCAAGGCCGGCCCGGCGGTCGTACTGTCCTTCCTGTTCGCCGCGATCACCGCCGGCCTGACCGCGCTGTGCTACGCCGAACTGGCCAACCGCGTGCCGGCCTCCGGCTCGTCCTATTCCTTCGCCTACGCGACGGTGGGCGAGTTTGCCGCCTTCGTCGTCGCCGCCTGCCTGTTGTTGGAGTATGGCCTGGCGGCCAGCGCCACCGCGATCGGCTGGTCGGACTACTTGAATAATTTCTTGCAGAACGCGATCGGCTGGCAGATCCCGACCGTGCTGCGCTCGCCGATGATCGTGTCGGGTGCGCACGGCATCGAATTCCACGCCGGCCACGTCAATCTGCCGCCGATCCTGCTGGTGATCCTGTGCTGCGTGCTGCTGGTACGCGGCACGAAGGAATCGGCCACCACCAATGCCATCATGGTCGTGATCAAGCTGGCCATCCTGGTGTTCTTCGCCGCGATCGCCCTGACCGGCTTTGACGTGAACAACTTCCACCCCTTCTTCGCGTCCCCGGACAGCCATGGCGCCGGCGGCATGGCCGGCGTGACGGCGGCGGCGGGCACCGTGTTCTTCTCCTTCATCGGCATCGACACCATCGCCACCGCCGGCGAGGAAACCCGCAACCCGACGCGCGACGTGCCGCTCGGGATCCTGGCCGCGCTCATCATCGTGACCGTGTTCTACATGCTGGTGGCGATTGCCGCCATGGGCGCCCAGCCGGCCCACATGTTCGCGGGCCAGGAAGCCGGGCTCGCCGTCATCCTGCAGAACGTGACCGGCAAGGCCTGGCCGGCGCTGGTGCTGTCGGGCGGCGCGGTCATTTCCGTGTTCTCGGTGACGCTGGTGACGATCTACGGGCAGACCCGCATCCTGTACGCGATCGCGAAGGATGGCCTGATCCCGAAGGCCTTCCACAAGGTCAATCCGCGCACCCAGTCGCCGATCACCAATACCGTGATCGTCAGCCTCGTGGTCGGCGTCGTCGCCGGCCTGGTCGACTCCACCTTCCTGTGGGACATGGTGAGCATGGGCACGCTGGTCGCTTTCATCGTGGTCTCGATCGCCGTGCCGGTGATCCGCCGCAAGCAGGGAGAAACGGGCCGCAAGGGGGAAACCGGGCGAGGTTTCCGCGTGCCTTTCGGTCCCTACCTGGTGCCGGGCCTGTCGATCCTGGCCTGCCTGTACCTGGTGCATGGCTTGTCGACCATCACCTATACCGTGTTCGCGATCTGGATGACGGTGGCGATCCTGACCTACTTCGGCTATGGCATCCGTCACAGCCGCATGAACAAGAGCGATGCGTCCCAGGCCGAACTGACGCACTGAGAGCCGATCGATCAACCGGGTGAGCGATATCCCATGCGCCCACCCGGCCCGGGTCCCCACTCCTATAATGCTTCCGCCATCCCATGGAGGAAGCATGTCCCGTTTGCTGCAGTGCCTGGCGGCGTTCGCCGTCTCCGCGTCGTGCCTCGCCGGTGCGGCTGCCCAGGTCGCCCCACCCAGTCCATCCGCGCCGTCCGCTGCATCCGTCCAGGCGCCGCGCCCCAAGTGGCAGGTCGATGCCTGGCTGATGACTTCCTTCCGCGGCAGCGGCGACGGCCTGCACCTGGCCGTCAGCGAGGATGGCAAGACCTGGCGTGACCTCGGCCGCAACTTCCTGAAACCCGGCGTCGGCAGTGGCCTGATGCGCGACCCGCACCTGCTGCGCGGCCCGGACGGCATATTCCGCCTGGTCTGGACCACGGGCTGGAAGGACAAGGGCATCGGCTACGCGTCCTCGACCGACCTGGTGAACTGGTCCGAGCAAAAATACCTGCCGCTGTTCGAGGACGTGCCGGGCACCAGGACCGCCTGGGCGCCGGAAACCGTGTACGACGAGAAGAGCGGCCAGTACGTGATCACCTGGTCGTCCGACATCGAGGGGCGCTTCCCGCAGACGGCCTCAAACGACCGGATGAACCACCGCACCTATTACGTCACCACGCGCGACTTCCAGACCTTCAGCAAGCCGCAACCGCTGCTCGACCCCGGCTTCGACCACATCGACACCACGCTGAACCGGTTCGGCGACAAGTGGATCGCCGTGTTCAAGGAAGGCGACCAGCAAAAGAAAAAGATCTGGGGCGCGCTGCGCTATGCGGTGGCCGACAATGTGCTGGGACCGTACACCGTGATGCCGGCGCCGCTCGTGCGCGAGCGTGCCGAAGGGCCGACGCTGATGCGTGCCGGTGACAAGACCCGCCTGTTCGTCGATTTTTATTCCGGCGGCCACTACGGCGTGTACGAGACCGCCGACTGGAAGACCTGGACCGACGTGTCCGGCGAAGTCAGCGTGGTGAAAGGCCAGCGCCACGGCACCATCCTGTGGGTGCCGCCCTGGCTGGCCAGGAACCTGGAGACGGCGCAGCCCTCGGGCGCGGCGGCCGCGCCGCAGCCGGTGCCGCCGCCGATCCTCGAGGGTTTCACGGCGGACCCTTCCATCCGCGTCTTCGGCGACACCTATTATGTCTACCCGACCTCCGACAAGCCGAACTGGCAGACCACGGACTTTTCGGTCTGGAGTTCGAAGAACCTGGTCGACTGGAAGAAGGAAAGGATGGTGCTGGACGTGGCCCACGACCTCAAGTGGGCCAACATCGAAGCCTGGGCACCGGATGCGATCGAGCGAAACGGACAATACTATTTCTACTTTTGCGCGGCCCAGCGCATCGGCGTGGCCACGTCACGCAGCCCGCTCGGCCCCTTCGTCGACGCCCTCGGCAAGCCGCTGATCGAGAAGGGCAGCGGGGTGCAGACCAATACCATCGACCCCTATCCCTTCATCGACGACGATGGCCAGGCCTACCTCTACTACGGCAACGGCAAGATCGCGAATGTCTACAAACTGAAACCGGACATGGTGACGCTGGACGGTCCGCCGGCCGGCATCCCGCTGCCGCAGTTCCGCGAGGGGATCGTGGTGTTCAAGCGAGGCGGAAAGTACTACTTCATGTGGTCGATCGACGATGCGCGCAGCCCGGATTACCGGGTCGGCTGGGGCGTGGCCGATTCGCCGCTGGGGCCGGTGCGTTCGCCCGAGAATGACTTCATCGTGCTGCAGAAGCACGGCGCCGCGGTGGGCACCGCCCACCACAGCGTGGTGAATGTGCCGGGCACCGACCGCTGGTACGTGGCCTACCACCGACACGCGCTGCCGCAGGGCGGCGGCTACCAGCGCCAGACGGCGCTGGCGCGGATGACTTTCGACGCCGCCGGGAACATCGAGCCGATGGACCCGCTGGCGGCGCCGTTCAAGCCGGGCGACCGCGGCGAACCGCTCGTCAACGGCCGCGCCCCGGTAGGGTGGAAGGCTCCGCCGTCCACGCGGTGATACACGTCGGTTCCGATCTCGCGCACGATAACGGAGCCGCCGACAATCGCCGGATCAGCGCGCCATGCGGTAGCGTTCCAGCCAGTGCGCGTACGGCGCCGGCAGCACCCAGGTCGGCTTCTCCACGCCCAGTTCCTTGGCGGCCTGCAGCGGGTAGTGCGGATCGGCCAGGTGGGCGCGGCCGACCATCACCAGGTCCAGCTGCTCGCCTGCGACGGCGTTTTCCGCCAGTTGCGGGCCGTCGAAACCCCAGGCCGAAGCGACCGGCAGGCCGGCTTCGTTGCGCACGCGCTTGGCGATGTCGCCCAGGAAGGCCGGGCCCCATGGGATGCTGGTTTCGGCGATGGTGAAGCCGACGCTGACGCTCAGCATGTCCAGGCCGCGCGCGCGCATCTGGCGCACCAGTTCGATCGATTCGGCCAGGGTTTCTTCATCGTTGCCGTCGTATTCGAGGACGCCGAAACGGGCGGTCAGCGGCAGGTTCTGCGGCCAGACTTCACGCACGGCGGCCAATGTCTCGAGCAGGAAGCGGCTGCGGCCGGCGAAATCGCCGCCATACTGGTCGGTGCGCTTGTTCGAGTGCTTCGAGAAGAAGCTCTGGCCCAGGTAGCCGTGGGCAAAGTGCAGTTCCAGCCATTCGAAACCGGCGGCCAGCGCGCGCTTGGCGGCGGCCACGAAATCGGCTTTCACGCGGGCGATGTCGTCCAGCGTCATCTCTTTGGGGACTTTCGGCAGGCTGTGGCCGTAGGCGATCGCCGACGGGGCGATGGTGTCCCAGCCGTAGGGCGCGTCGGACGGGATGTGGTCGTCGCCTTCCCACGGACGGTTGGCGCTGGCCTTGCGGCCGGCGTGGCCGATCTGGATGCCGGGAACGGCGCCGGCGGCCTTGATGCGGGTCGCGATGTGGGCCATGCCTTCGACTTGCGCGTCATTCCACAGGCCGGCGCAACCCGGGGTGATGCGGCCTTCCGGCGAGACGGCGGTCGCTTCGACGATCACCAGGCCGGCACCGCCGCGCGCGATGCCGGCGTAGTGGACCTGGTGCCATTCATTGACGAAACCGTCGTTGGCCTGGTACTGGCACATCGGCGGCACGGCGATGCGGTTGCGCAGGGTGACGTCCTTGAGTTTGAAGGGAGTAAACAGGGCTGACATGTAAAGAATCCGAGCTTTCGTGTTGAAGATACAAGGTCAAGCCGCGGTCTGCGCCGCGGCGGGCCGGCCAGTATAAGAGGATCGCGTAAAGCTTGCTGGCGGGCCCTAAATTCTGGAAATGTTCCCGGTCCACTCCTGATCCGGCGCCCACGCCAGCTCGAACCGACCCCGGCGGGCAGGGCGCTGCTCGATTATTGTGCAGGTCGACAGACGCCTGCAATCGCGCCTCACCCACGCCGAAGCCGACGGCGGCGAAGTCAGCCCGATCACGCCGGGAAGCATCGGGCTGGCGTTGTATCCGCTGCTGCTGGACCTGCAGCAGGCGCATCCCGGCCTGGTGATCCGGCACCGCTTTGCGCCGGATCCTGAAACCCGCGGCGCCGTTTTGCAGATCAGGTATGAGCTGGGGCTGGTCACCTTGAAACTCGACGATCTGCACCTGGCTGTCGAACCTTTCATCGATGAACCGCTGGAACTGATCTTGCCGGCTGCCGCTGCGGCGGACGACTGGGACGCGCTGGCAAGGCTGGGTTTCATCAACCATCCGGACGGCCAGGCGATGGCCACGCGTCTGCTCAACCGGCGCTTTCCCGGCAAGCCGGGCGTGCGTTGCCGCTGCACGGCTTCATCAACCAGATCGGCCTGATCCTGGAACCGGGGCGCGCGGGCTGGGTTTCAAGGTGTTACCGCGTCATGCGCGGCTGGCATTCGCAAGAAAGGAGGCGATCCGGGTGGTGGAGGGTGATCAGGCCGTGGTCGACCATTTGTGGCTGATTTATCGATCTGAATGGCCTTTATCGGCGCGTGCGCAGCGGGTGGTGGCGCATATCCGGCGAACTTGGGGCATTGGCAATCATCATGGTTGATATTGGCTGGACGAGCGCGAAGTCCTGCTTAGCCGTTCGCTTGAACTGCTCTTGAATGCGTAGGAATTTTTCTTCAAGTAGCTACTGATATCTATGCGTACAGGCGACTGGACTTCCCCCACTCCGCAGGTATTTCAACACGCCACCAGCGGCCAGAACGGCTGTAGTGCGGCTCTTCAATGAGATACTTGAGCCATGCGGCGCCACAACTCTTGCATAGCGAGATCGAGATGTCGGCGCCGTATTCGTCTTCACCAACGGCTACGGTATCGTAATCCTGAAAGTGGAACGGCGGGCGCCTGCAGGTGCATGCCAAAGACATCGTCCTCCTTGAGTGTACGCGGCCTCAACGCATGCAGATCAGGATACCGTAGCCCCGTTCCGCCGTGCGATCAATGAAATCCTTCATGGCCATGAAGCTGGCCGTACAGAACTCGAGCGCATCCGCTTCCGGTTCCGTGCTCCAGATCGACGGATAGATGTCCTGCTTTTCCATCTCTTCCGGATCGAAACGCTGCGCCAGGGTGTCGGCATCGATCCCTTCGAGCGCGTTGGCGATGTCGAGCACCGCATCCGCACCGAGCGCGCGCGCCGGGCCGTAGCCGGTATCGATGTCGCCGACTTCCTGTCCGCCCTGGCAGATGAAATTCAGCGGCGGCTCGCCTTCCCAGGCGCTGCCGGTCAGCAGGTAGTGAATGGCATGCCATGCCTTGTCGAGCTCGAACTCTTCGATGTCGGCTTCGTCGCCGTCCAGGATGTCCAGGACCAGGGGCGGATCGGCGAGCAGGTCATCGACGCGCTGTTCGCTCAGGCTGTACAGGCTCAGTTGCATTCCCACGATGGCGCTCCTTTTTAATGGAAAAAGCCACGTCAGCTGACGTGACGTGGCTTTTTTGATCATACAACGAAGCGCTTTACTGGATGCCCATCTCTTTCAACAGCTTGCGCGCGTAGCCGGCAACAGCAGAACCACCTCCGTACCCACACCCAATTGGGAGTCGATCGTGACCAGGCCGCCATGCAAGGCGACGATTTCCCTGAATATCGTCATGCCCAGGCCCGTGCCGGCCGTGTCCGGCTCGCTGCGGGCGCGATAGAAGGGCATGAAAATCTTTGCTTTCTGTTCCGGTGTCATGCCGATGCCTTTGTCGATCACGCGATAACCGATCATGGGACCGGTTCCGGTTTCGGTCTCGAATAAATCGATGCTGATCTGGCTGGCCGCATGCGAATACTTGATGGCATTGCTGATCAGGTTGGTCAGGGCTTGCTGCAGCTTCGCGCTGTCCGCGAGGACGTGCGGCAGATCGGGCGCCAGGTGCTTGCGGATACGGCTGGACGCATTCAGGCCATCCAGGCCCGTCAAGGTTTGCTCGAGCATCGCGGCGGGATCGTGCGGGCGGATATCGAGTTCGTCCTTGCCGCCGGCTTCGATACGTGCCAGGTCGAGCATTTCGTTGATCAGGTTGACCAGGCGGCTTGTCTGGCGATGGATGACCGTGACGATCTCGATGCGTTCATCGTGCTCGAATTCATGCTTGAGAAGTAATTCCGAAAAGCCGAGCACGCTCGCCATCGGCGTGCGCAACTCATGTGTGGCCGTTACAAAATATTTGCGGCGACGCGCCTCGGCGACCTGTGCTTTCTGTTCGTCCGCCTTGCGTGCCGAAATATCGCGTGCGAACAGCGAATAACGGTATGCCCCCGAGGCTTGCAGTATCTTGATCGAGAATTCCACTGGAAACAGGCTACCGTCGATGCGCCGGGCGATGGCCTCCAGTTGGTCGGTTTTTCCCGCGCTCATCAAATCGCCCAGCCTGGCCGGATCCTCGCCCACCAGGTCGTTCGAATTGCGGCCCACCAGTCCGTTTTCCGTCGCCCCGTACATGGTTTCGGCAACCGCGTTGCAGGCGAGGATAACGCCATCCTCGCCCAGCATCATCACGCCTTCGGGCATGTGGTCGAGCAGTTCGCGGATTGCCGTCTCGTTGTCCTGCCGCTTTGCACCCGCGTGGCGCAGGGCGTTGGCTGCCAGTTCGCGTTCCAGCAAAACCGCGAAGTCCGCCAGCATGGCGTGCTGGCTGTCTTCGAGGGGATGGGTGTGAATGTCGAACACGGACAAGGTGCCGGCTTGCTTCCCATCCGGGCCGCGTACCGGCACGGCGCCGCAAAGTTGCAAATGCAGCAGGTCCTGCGGCCCCGTGGTGCCGAAACCGGCAAGCGAGAAGCGCACTGCCGGCATGCCGAGTGCCTGTGCGGCAAGCCGCGTGATCCTGTCGAAGCATGCTTCGGCAGACGCGTCTATCGGATCAAATTTCTGAAAGGAAGGATCAGGCATATGAGAGTCGATAATGACCTGTGGATGGTCATCGGCATGCGGTTGAGGTAGCGCGATCCAGTATAGAGCAGTCTTCACCTGGAATGGATTCGGACCGGACACAAAAAAGCCACGCCCTTGCGGAGCGTGGCTTGCCGATACGCCAGCGACGCAGTTGGAGCGTTACAGCACGCCCATTTCCTTCAGCAGGTTGTCGGCGTGATCCACCTTTTCCATGTTCCACAGAATGTAGCGGACGTCGACCTGGATGTCGCGCGTGGCGGCTTTATTGAAATCCCAGTCCGAGATGATCGAGTCCAGGGTGCCGTCGAAGGCCAGGCCGATCAGCTCACCCTTGGCGTTCAGCGCGGCCGAGCCCGAATTGCCGCCGGTGATGTCCAGCGTCGCCAGGTAGTCGACCGGCACGGTCTTCAGCTTCGGGTCCACCCAGCGGCCGAAGTCCCTGGCGCGGATCGCGGCCAGCTGCTTCTCCGGTGCGTTGAACTCGCCTTCGCCGGTATGCTTGGCCACCACGCCTTTCACGGTCGTGAACGCGGTCCAGGAACCGGTGCCGTCGGCGCCGTAGTCGCGGCCCTTGATATTGCCGAAGGTCACGCGCAGGGTCGAGTTGGCGTCCGGGTAGACGGCTTGGCCGCGGCTGGCCATGTAGGCGATCTTGGCCTTCATGTAGCTGGCGTAGGCTTTCTGGATGTTGCCGCCCAGTTCTTCCTCTTGAGCTTCATCCTTGCGGTCGGCGTCGTACAGGGCGACGGCGGCCTTGATGAAGGCGTCGTTGCTGGTCTGGAACTCGGCCGGCGACTTGGTCAGCCAGGTGGTGCGGAAATCCTTGTTAGCCAGTTGCGAACCGGCGTACAGCTTGTCCAGCGCAGTTTTCAGTTCGGCTTCGCCCATGCCCGGCTTGATGCCGAGCGCGGCGTCGAAGGCGGCATTGTGCTCGTTCGCCGGCTGCGCGCTGTACTGTTTCAGGAAGTTCAGCACCAGCGCCTTGTCGACCTTCTCGACGTAGGTGCGGTCCTGGCCGGTGATGGTGGCGTTCAGGCGCGGCAGGTCGCGTTCCTGGTAGCCCGACTTGCGCTCGGCATCCGGCTTGGTGCGCTCGTTGGCGAGGCGGTACAGGATGCGGGCCGAGTTCAGGAAGCGCGGCGTCGAATAACCCAGGAAGAACTCGCGCTTCGTTCCCGCGTCGCGCTCGGCGATCAGCTTTTCGACGGCTTCGATGTCGGCGCCGAATTCGGCCTTGCGCTGCGGATTGCCGTTGATCCAGGCTTTCAGCGCATTGTGCTCGGCGGTCTTGCGCGCCAGGATGTCGCTGCCTTCGTAGCTGGCGATCATGCCCTTGCGGTTCTTGTAGTAGTTGTTGACGCCGGCGATCTGGCCAGCATACTTCAGCTTGGCGGCCGGGTCGTTCTTGGTCTCGCGCTCGATGATCGCCAGGGTCTCGCCCGATGCCTTCACGAAGGCCGGGTAGTTCCAGTCGAAGGTGAATGCCACTTCCGACGGCAGGCGGTGGCGGTTGGTGCGGCCCGGGTAGCCCAGTGCCATGATGAAGTCGCCTTCCTTGACGCCTTCCCTGGCAATCTTGAGCACGTGCTTCGGCTGGTAGGGGACGTTGTCCTTCGAGAAGTCGGCGGCCTTGCCGTCGCGGCTCACGTAGGCGCGGTAGAAGCCGTAGTCGCCGGTGTGGCGCGGCCACATCCAGTTGTCGGTGTCGCCGCCGAATTTACCGACGCCCGACGGCGGCGCGTGCACCAGGCGCACGTCGCGGATTTCCAGCTGCTTGATGCGGTAGAACTCGAGGCCGCCGTAGAAGCTGGCCACGGTGCAGCGGTAGCCGGCATCCTTCTCGCACTCGGCCACCAGCGTCTTCTGGTTCTTTTCCATCGCTTCCACGCGCGCGCGGCCGGTCAGCTTCGCCACGTCCGGCGTGACGACGCGGTCGGTGACGTTGGCGACTTCCTCGGTCACGAACACGCGGCTGCCCGGCGCGGCCGGCAGTTCGTCCGCCATGGTCTTGGCCAGGAAGCCGTTGGTCAGCAGGTCGCGCTCCGGCGTGGAGTTGACCGCCACGCTGTTGTAGACGCAGTGATGGTTGGTGATCACCAGGCCCTGGGGCGATACGAACGAGGCCGAACAGCCGCCCAGGCTCACCACCGCGCCCATCGGGAATTCGGTCAGTTTGGTCAGGGTGGCCGGGTCCAGCTTCAGGCCGGCGGCTTTCAGTTGCTTGGCTACTTGTGGCAGCTGCTGCGGCATCCACATGCCTTCGTCGGCATGTGCGGCGAAGCTGGTCAGGATGGCGAGCGACAGGAGGGTTTTTTTCATTGTGTGGTGGGAGCCTCCACAACCTACTGCGCGTCGCACTGCCGGCCTGCGATGCTCGCTGTACTACTCGTACAGCTGCGCTTCTCGGCCAGCATTGCTTCCGCTCGCTACGGTTGTAGAGGCCCCTGACAAGTTGGGTGGATTGGGGCTCGAAAAGCCGCAATAGTATCCATAACGAGATAGCCAAGCGTCAACCGTTATTTCCAGTCAATTTTATAGCTGCGCACCGACCAGGTCGGCCAGCTCGCCGGCCACCTTGTCGGTCAGCGGCCGATTTTCCCATTGCTGCAGCGAAACCGGGCGCGCGCGGCGCCAGTCGTCCTCGAACACGGCCTCCTGCTGCTTGGCGAAGCCTTCGTCGAGCACGTTCAGGTTGGCCTCGTCGTTCAGGCTGAACGAGCGGTTGTCGAAGTTGGTCGAGCCGACCGACACCAGCAGCGAATCCACCACCAGCGACTTCACATGGAACATCGTCGGCTGGTACTCGGCCATCTTGACGCCGGCTTCGAGCAGCTCTCCCCAGCGCTCGCGCGAGGCGGCGCGCACGATGTCGGAATCGATGATCTTGCCGGGCGTGATGATGCGCACCTCGACCCCGCGCCTGGCGGCGGCGGCCAGCGCATTCACCGTCAGCTCGTCCGGCACGAAGTAGGAGTTCGACAGGTGGATGGTGCGCCGCGCCGCGGTGATCGCCATCAGGTACATCAGGTGCATGCTCTCGCTGCCGCCGGTGGGCGAGCTGGAAAACATCTGGGCCGGCATGTCGCCCTTCGGCGCCAGCGGCGGGAAGTAATCGGGACCGTCCAGCACCACGCCGGTGGCCTTGGTCCAGTTATCGTTGAACACGGCCTGCATCTGGCCGACCACCGGGCCCTCGACGCGGAAGTGGGTGTCGCGCCAGTGGTCTTCGTCCTGGCCGTTGCCTCGCCATTTGTCGGCGATGCCGACGCCGCCGGTGAAGCCGATGCGGCCATCGGTGATGAGCAGTTTGCGGTGGGTGCGGTTATTCATGCGCGCCAGCTTCCACCAGACCGGCTTGTGGTAGCGGTGCAGATCGACGCCGGCCTTGCGCATCTCGTCGATCTCGGCGTCGCTGATCTTCATGCTGCCGACCCAGTCGAGCAGCACATGCACCTTGACGCCGGCACGCGCGCGTTCCGACAGGGCCTCGGTGAATTCCTTGCCGATGCTGCCGGACCAGTAGATATAGGTTTCGAAGTTGATCGAGTGCCGGGCTTCGCGGATCGCCTTCAGCATGGCGGGGAAGATCTGGTCGCCGTTGAGCAGCACCTCGACCTGGTTGCCCTCGATGATGGGCGGTCCCAGCAGCACGCCGAGCGAGCGGCGGAACTGGGCGTCGTGGGTATCGTACTGGCGCGTCAACTGGGTCTCGATCTTTTTCTCGCTCGGCATGAAGTTGAGCAGGAGCAGGCCGGCCACCAGTGTGGCGATTACGGAAAGCAAAGATACGATGGGTTTCTTGACGCGCATAAATATTCAAGACATAAAAAAACCAACGCTGGAGGAGCGTTGGTTTTTAGGTGGACAACTGCACTCGCTTAGCGGACGCGGCCGCGGCGCAGCAGGTTCACAATGGCCAGCAGGATGACAGCACCCAGGAACGAGACCAGCAGCGACGATACGCTGAAGTCGTCGGAGTTGATGGTGCCGGAGCCAAACAGCGGCGACAGCAGCCAGCCGCCCAGGAAGGCGCCGACGATACCGACCACGACATTGAGAATCATGCCTTGTTCGGCGTCAGTTTTCATGACCATGCTGGCGAGCCAGCCGAGAATACCACCAACAACGATCCAGATAATGAATAACATGGTTGCTTCCTCCTCAAGTTGGAAAACATACTCCAGGCCAATTGATTGCCGAGGCCATGAGCAAAGTCTAATGATGGGAACACCGTGGGGTCGGTGCGGCAACGAACGTTAGACGCGCAAACTCCGGCGGCGTTCTTTCGAGTTTGAAATCTCTCGAATAGAGTGCGTCATCGAACAGAGGCTACTGTTGTGCGGGCATATCGTGGCCTCACTTTGCAGCACACGATGCAAGACAAACGTTCCGCACATCGACCTTTGAAAGGACTCATCATGAGCATGTTCGACACCAACGATCAGAATAAACAGAACCGCATGGTTACCGGCCTTTTCCCCGACCGCGCCAGCGCCGAACGCGCGTACAACGCGATTTCCACGCGTGGCTACGGCAAGGACGACGTCAACCTGATGATGTCCGACTCGACCCGCAAGACCCACTTCGGCGACACTGAAACCGAACTGGGCAGCAAGGCCGCCGAAGGCGCCGCCGCCGGCGCCGGTATCGGCGGCACCATCGGCGCCGTGCTGGCCGGTATCGCCGCGCTGGGCACGACCCTGGTGATCCCGGGCGCAGGCCTGGTGGTGGCAGGTCCGCTGGCCGCGGCCCTGGCCGGCGCTGGCGCGGGCGGCATCACCGGTGGCCTGATCGGCGCGCTGATCGGCGCCGGCATTCCGGAAGAACGCGTCAAGCACTATGAAGAAGGCATCAACAAGGGCGGCATCCTGATGGGCGTGAATGCGCGCTCGGATGAAGACGTGACCCACATCCAGAATTCGTTCAACGAACACGGCGGCTCGCACGTGATCGGCACCGGCATCGGCGCCGCAGCGGGTGCCGCCACCGGCGCCGCCATCGGCTCGGCCGCCGGCCCGATCGGCACCGTGGCCGGTGCCGCGATCGGCGGCATCGCCGGCGGCATGGCCGGCAAGGGCGTCGGCGAAGTCGTGAACCCGAAAGCGGGCGACGACCTGGGTGAACACTACATGGCCAAGGGCGTGGGCGCAGGCGCCGGCGCCGCGATGGGCGCCGCTGCCGGCTCCGTCGCCGGTCCGATCGGCATGGCCGCAGGGGCGGCAATCGGCGGCCTGGCCGGCGGTGCCGCAGGCCGTGGCGCAGGCGAAGTCGTGAATCCGCACTCGGAAGACCGCCTGCATGAACACAACCTGGCCCAGGGTACCGGTGCCGGCGCCGGCGCGCTGGCGGGTGCCTCCATCGGCGCGGCCGGTGGCCCGATCGGTGCCGTGGCCGGTGCCGCGATCGGCGGCATCGCCGGCGGCATGGCCGGCAAGGGCGCGGGCGAAGTCGTGAATCCGAAGGCGGGCGACGAGCTGCATGAGCACAACCTGGCCGGCGGCGTCGGCACCGGCGGCGGCGCGGCTGCGGGCGCGGCGCTGGGTGCGGTCGGCGGTCCGGTCGGCATGGCGGCCGGTGCGGCCATCGGCGGCATCGCCGGCGGCATGCTGGGCAAGGGCGCCGGTCACCTGGTCAACCCGACCGAGGAAGACAACTACTGGCGCAGCAACTATCAGACCCAGCCGTACTACACCCCGGGCTACACCTACGACGACTACGCGCCGGCCTACGCGCTGGGCTACAACAACGCGCGCCGCTTCCCGAACTACGACACGGCCGAGCCGCACTTCGCCGACGAATGGGATCGCGTGAAGGGTTCCTCGCGCCTGTCGTGGGCACAGGCCAAGTCGGCCAGCCGCTCGGCATGGGACAGGGTCGAGCGCGCGATTCCGGGCGATTCGGATCGCGACGGCCGCTGATCGCTATGGTGGCCGCGGCGGGCTCAGGCTTTCCGTAGCCACTGTCAAGTTCGCGAATCGCGTAATGAAAAGCCCCGGGGCCTGTGAAGGCCCCGGGGCTTTTGTCGTGTGCTTCTTTGAGAAAGCGGATTACTGCTTCTGGCCTTCGACCTGGATCGCCAGCTTCACTTCCGGATTGAAGCCCATCTGGGTGCCGTAGCTCACACCGAAGTCGCTGCGGTTGAAGGTGGCCGAGGCATCCGCGCCGCAGACTTCCTTCTTGGTCATCGGGTTGATCATGCACTTGAACTTGTTGATGGTCAGCGTCACCGGCTTGGTCACGCCGTGCAGGGTCAGTTCGCCGTTGACCGAAGCGGGGGTGTCGCCCTTGAATACCAGCTTGCCCTTGTAGGTCGCGGTCGGGAACTGGGCGACGTCGAACATGTCCTTGCCCTTGGCGTGCTCGTTCATCTTGTCATGGCCGAAGTCCAGGCTGGTGGCGTCGATGGTGATGTCGACGCTGCCGGTCTTGGCGGCGCGGTCCAGCACGATGCTGCCTTCGGTGTGGTTGAACTTGCCGCGCCAGGTCGACAGGCCGCCGAAGTGGTCGGCTTCGAAGCTCGGGTAGGTGTGGGCCGGGTCGATCTTATAGGTGTCGGCGGCGAATGCGCTGGTGGCGAAGGCGGCGGCCAGCAGGGCCAGGCTCAGTTTCATTTTCATGGTTGTTTTCTCTCGGGTTGATTGCGTGGGTGGGTTTGCTTACTGTCCCGCTGCTACACGGAACTTGATGACGACTTCATCGGCGACCATGCTGGTGTCTTTCCACTCGCCTTCGCCGATGTTGAAAGCCAGGCGCTTGATCGGCAGCTGGCCTTCGAAAACTTGCTGGGCGCCCTGCGCCTTGACGCTCAGCGGGAAGCTGACGTCCTGGGTGCGGCCCTTGATGGTCAGCTTGCCGCTGACGCTCAGCTTGCCGGCGCCGGCCGGCTTGATCGCCGTGGACACGAAGCTCGCCTTCGGGAACTGGGCCGAATTGAACCACTCCTTCTTGGCGATTTCCTTGTTGTACTCGGGCGTGCCGATGTCCATGCTGGCGGTGTCGATGTCGACGCGTGCCGTGGCCTTGTCCGGATGCGCGGCGTCGTAGTCGATCTGGGCGGAAAAGCGCTTGAACGGCGATTCGACCGGCACGTCCATCTGCTTGAACACGGCCGAGACGCTCGAGTGGGCGACGTCGGTCTTCAGCGGGACGGCGGCGGCCACCAGGGCGGTGGCGGCGAGGGCGGCGGCGAGCAGGATGCGTTTGGGTTTCATGCTATCTCCTTCGGTTTCCTTCAGTTTCCTTCAGTGGGAACGGCCGGGCAACATGCGGCGCATGGTGCCGTCGCGGTCGACGATCGTATGCTTCAGCGCGGCCAGCACGTGCAGGCCGACCAGGGCGGCCATCGACATGTTCAGCCAGTAGTGCACACTTTTCAGGGTCTCGGCCAGCGCCGGGTTCTTCGCAATCAGGACCGGCAGCTGGAACAGTCCGAAGTACACGACCGGGAAGCCGGCCGCCAGCGTGTAGAAATACCCGGAAATCGGCACCGCAAAAATGAACACGTACAGCAGGTGGTGCAGGCCGTGCGCGGCGGCGCGCTGCCAGGCCGGCATCGCCGCCGTGAGTGCGGGCGGGCGGTGCCCCAGGCGCCACAGCAGGCGCAGGACGGCCAGCGCCATCACGGTCACGCCGGCCCACTTGTGCCAGGCATAGTAGCGCAGCTTGGTGGGTGAAAAGCCCGGGATGTCGGTCATGACCAGGCCCAGCGTGAACGCGCCGATGATCAGGATGGCGATCAGCCAGTGGAGCGCGATCGCGGTCGTGGTGTAGCGCTGCATGGTGGCTCCATCAATGGTTGGGTTCGGAATGAATATTAGCAAACAAGTTCGCCGTAATGACTGGCCTTCTGGAAACTATTGCACCGGCGATGGACATGACTGTAACCGTTCCATCTTTCGCTTGGAAGCCAAGCCAGCGGATAACATTGTTCAGCCAGCGGCACAATCCCAACATTTTCGACAAGTATTATTGTCATATATATTCATACTATTGCGATTCTGTCTAGGGTGTGCGGGACTTAAGAAGTTAAAATGTTGACGAAGACTATTTAAAAAAGATAATCGTTGGATACGTCAATTTCCTGCAAGTCAAGTCTCTTGCTCGCCGCCGCCATGTGCGCCTGCGTGCCGCTGCTCGCATCCGCACAGGCAGGCGCCAGCGGCCGGCAGCAGGCGGCCGATTTCGCCGACCTGTCGATCGAGGAGCTGGCCAACATCGAAGTCACCTCCGTTTCCCGGCGCCCCGAGCGCCTGCAGGACGCGCCGGCCTCGGTGTTCGTGATCACCGCCGAGGACCTGCGCCGCGCAGGCAGCCGCAGCCTGCCGGAAGCGCTGCGCCTGGCGCCCAACCTGCAGGTGGCGCGCCTCAGCAATACCGGGTACTACATCTCGGCGCGCGGCATGAACGGCACCAGCAACAGCCCCGCGAACAAACTGCTGGTGATGATCGACGGCCGTTCGGTGTATTCGCCGCTGTTCTCGGGCGTGTTCTGGGACGAGCCGGACGTCATGCTGGAAGACGTCGAGCGCATCGAAGTGATCAGCGGCCCGGGCGGCACGCTGTGGGGCGTGAACGCGGTCAACGGCGTGATCAACATCACGACGCGGCATACCGAGGGTACGCGCGGCGACCTGGCCATGCTGCGCGCCGACGAGGATGGCGCCCAGCTGGCGTTCCGCCATGGCGCCGGCGACGAGGCGGGCAGCTGGCGCATCTACGGCAAGCTGTTCGGCCAGGGCCATGGCGAGCTGGGTTCGGGCCAGGCGATCGACGACGACTGGACCCAGGGCCAGGTCGGCCTGCGCGCCGACTGGATGCGCGGGGCGGACCGCTACAGCGTCAACGCCAACGCCTGGCGCGGCCGCGAGGGCCAGCCGGCGCCCGGCGTCGTCGCCGTGCCCGGCGCCAGCGTGGGCCTGGCCGACATCGACACCCACGGGGCCAACGTCACCGGACGCTGGGAGCGCACGCTGGAAGACGGCGCCAGCCTTGCCGTGCAGGCCTATTACGACAGGCGCTACCGCAAGGTGCCGCCGACCTTTACCGACACCGTCGACATCGCCGACGTCCAGTTCCAGCACGCGCTGGCACCGCTGGGGCGGCACCTGGTCGTCTGGGGCGGCGAATACCGCTACAACCGGGACCACGTCGACAACAGCCGTTTCGTCGCCTTCCTGCCGGCCCGCGACAAGCAGGACTGGGCCAGCCTGTTCGCCCAGGACCAGATCGCGCTGCGCGAGACCCTGCACCTGACCGCGGGCGTACGCTACGAGCGCAACCCGTACACGGGCGCCGAATTCCTGCCCAGCCTGCGCCTGTCCTGGCGCGCCACGCCGGCTCACGCCTTCTGGGCAGCGGCCTCGCGCACCGTGCGCGCGCCGTCGCGCCTGGACGTCGACAGCTACAGTCCCGGCGCGCCACCCTACGTGCTGGCCGGCGGCGGCGGCGTGCGCGCCGAGGTGGCACGCGTGTTCGAGCTGGGCTACCGCGGCCAGGTGAGCCAGATGCTGTCGTATTCGGTCACGGCTTTCCGCAACCTGTACGACCACCTGCGCACCCAGGAATTGTCGCCCGACGGCCGCAGCCTCGTGTTCGGCAACATGATGACGGGGCAGTCGCGCGGCATCGAAGCCTGGGGCAGCCTGCAGCTCAGCGACGCCTGGCGCCTGTCGGCCGGCGCCACCGCGCTGCACGAGAAGTTCTCGCTGGCGCCGGGCAGCCGCGACCCGGGCAGCCCGCTGGCCGCCGGCCTCGATCCGGCCTGGACGGCCCAGCTGCGTTCCAGCTATGCCTTCGATGCCCGGCGCGAGCTGGAAGTCGCGGTCAGGCACGCGGGTGCCACGCTGCCGGCGGTGCCGGCCTACACGGCGCTCGATGCGCGCTTCGGCTGGCGGGTCAGCCCGGGTATGGAGGTGTCGGTAATCGGGACCAACCTGAATGGCGGCCACGGCGAATACGGCCCGGCATCGGTGAGGACCGAGGTGCCGAGGACGGTGGGGGTGAAGGTGGTGTGGACGAGGTAGGAAGCGACGGATGCGTACCACGTCGCCCCCGCGGAGGCGGGGGCCCAAGTTGCAAGCGTGACGTCAGCGCAAGCAGAACCTGGATGACGTTGACTCGCTAACGCTCAGATCGCCTTGGCCAGCTGCGCCGCCAGGCCAATGTAGTTTGCCGGCGTCATCGCCAGCATCAATTCCTTGGCTTCCTGCGGCACGGCCAGGCCGCCAATGAATTCCTGCAGCGCCTCGCGCGTGATGCCCTTGCCGCGGGTGAGTTCCTTCAGCTGCTCGTAGGGGTTGGCGATGCCGTAGCGGCGCATCACGGTCTGGACCGGCTCGGCCAGCACTTCCCAGTTGGCGTCCAGGTCCTGCTCCAGGCGCGCCGGGTTCACTTCCAGCTTGTTCAGGCCGCGCAGGCAGCTGTCGTAGGCCAGCAGGGCATAGCCGAAGCCGACGCCGATGTTGCGCAGCACCGTGGAGTCGGTCAGGTCGCGCTGCATGCGCGAGACCGGCAGCTTGTCGGCCATGTGGCGCAGCACCGAGTTGGCCAGGCCCAGGTTGCCTTCCGAATTCTCGAAGTCGATCGGGTTGACCTTGTGCGGCATGGTCGACGAACCGATTTCGCCGGCCTTCAGCTTCTGCTTGAAGTAGCCCAGCGAGACGTAGGTCCAGATGTCGCGGTTCAGGTCGAGCAGGATGGTGTTGGTACGCGAGATGGCGTCGAACAGCTCGGCCATGTAGTCGTGCGGTTCGATCTGGATGGTGTACGGATTGAACACCAGGCCCAGGCGCTGCTCGATCACGTTCTTCGAGAACGCCGGCCAGTCGAAGGAAGGATACGCGGACAGGTGGGCATTGTAGTTGCCGACCGCGCCATTCATCTTGCCCAGGATCTCGACGCCTTCGATGCGCTTGATGGCGCGTTGCAGTCGGGCGACCACGTTGGCGAATTCCTTGCCGAGGGTGGTCGGGCTGGCGGTCTGGCCATGGGTACGCGACAGCATCGGCAGGTCCGCGTTGGTGTGGGCGATCTCGGTCAGCTTCGCGATGATGGATCGCAGGGCCGGCAGCAGCACGCCGTCGCGCGCGGCCTTCAGCATCATGCCGTGCGAGGTGTTGTTGATGTCTTCCGAGGTGCAGGCGAAGTGGATGAATTCCGAGGCCGCGACCAGCTCCGGCACGTCCTTGACTTGCTCCTTCAGCCAGTATTCGACGGCCTTGACGTCGTGGTTGGTGACGGCTTCGATGTCCTTGATGCGCGCGGCGTCGCCTTCCGAGAAGTCGGCGGCCAGCTTGTCCAGCAGGGCGGAGGACTCCGGCGAGAACGGCTTCAGTTCGGCGAAGCCGGCCTGGGCCAGCGCCTGCAGCCAGGCGATCTCCACCTTCACGCGGTGGTGCATGAAACCGGCTTCCGACAGGATCGGACGCAGCTTGTCGGTCTTGGCGGCGTAGCGGCCGTCCAGCGGGGACAGGGCCGACAGGGTGGAGTAGGGTGCGGTAGAAGTCATGGCGGGCGCTCAGGCTTGAAATAGCAAAGACCGCGATTCTACCATCGGCCGCCCGGCTGGCGCCGGGTTTGTCAAGTCGCATTTTGGCGGGCGTTGCAAGGAATTACGGGCCTGTCGGCGGGCGGAAGGCCGATGCTATACTGTCTGCCACCTCCCTAAACTGAGCATTTATGAAACTCATCGGTTCTGTCACCAGTCCCTATGTGCGCAAGGTGCGCGTCGTGTTGGCAGAGAAAAAGCTCGACTATGTGTTCGAGCTCGAGAACGTCTGGTCGGCGGATACGAAAATCTCCGCCTCCAATCCGCTCGGCAAGGTACCCTGCCTGGTCATGGAAGAGGGCAGCGCCATGTACGACTCGCGCGTAATCGTCGAATACCTCGACACCCTGACCCCGGTCTGCAAGCTGCTGCCGGCCAACAGCCGCGACCGCGCCAACGTCAAGGTGTGGGAGGCGCTGGCCGACGGCGTCGGCGATGCCGCCGTGCTGGCCTTCCTGGAACGCACCCAGCGTCCCGCCGAGCTGCAGAGCCAGGCCTGGATCGACCGCCAGATCGGCAAGGTCCGCAACGGCCTGCGCGTCATGTCCGAGAACCTGGGCGAGCAGCCGTTCTGCATGGGTATCCATTACACGCTGGCCGACGTCGCCGTCGGCTGCGTGCTCGGCTGGCTGGCGCTGCGCTTCCCCGAAATCGACTGGCGCGGCGACTACCCGAACCTGGCGCGCCTGTTCGACAAGCTGTCGGAGCGTACCTCGTTCAAGGACAGCGTGCCGGTCCTGCCCAAGTGAGTCCGCACGCCATGGCCAGCGCGCCGTCCACCATCATCTTCGGTGAAGCCCTGGTCGACGAATTCCCGACCGGGCAAGTGGTGGGCGGCGCGCCGTTCAACGTGGCGCGCCACCTGGCGGCCTTCATGGCGCCGCCGCTGACCATCACCCGCATCGGCGACGACCGCAACGGCCTGGCCGTGCGCGCCGAGTTCGAGCGTTTCGTGATGGCGGACACCGGCCTGCAGCTCGACCCGATCGAGGAAACCGGCCGCGTGGTGGTCGAGCGTAGCGGCCAGGGAGCCGGCCACCGGGACGCCGGCCGTCGCTTCACGATCCTGCCGCGCCAGGCCTACGACTTCATCGACCCCAGGGCGGCCGTGGCCAGCCTTGCCGGCACCGAGCCCGGGGCGGTCTATTTCGGCACCCTGGCCCAGCGCGAGGAACGCTCGCGCCAGGCGCTGGATGCCGTCCTCGCCGCCACCAGCGCGACCCGCTTCCTCGACCTCAACCTGCGTCACGGCCAGTCCGGCGAAGCGATCGCCACCCGCAGCTTGCTGGCGGCCGACATCGTCAAGGTCAACGAAGAGGAATTGCAGTCGCTGTTCCAGTGGTATTTCCAGATCGGCCCGAACGACGGTCAACTGTCCACGGACGAGGTGCATGCGGCCTGCCGCGCGCTGATGGACCGTTTCAGCCTGGAAGGCCTGATCGTGACGCTGGGCCACCGCGGCTCGGTGTATTTCGGCGCGGACGGCAGCCTGCTCGCCAACCGCGACAATCCGGCGCCACCCTTCGTCATCGACACGGTGGGGGCGGGCGATGCCTTCTCGGCGATCTTCCTGCTGGGACGGGTGCGGGGCTGGCCGCTCGAACTGACGCTGGCGCGCGCGAACGAGTTCGCCGGGGCGATCTGCGCGGTGACCGGGGCGGTGCCGCGGGATATGAATTTCTACGACAAGTGGGTGGGGCGCTGGCGGGATAGTTGACTTGTCGCTCCCGGCACTGCCGGAAACGACTCCCCGCGAAAGCGGGGATCCATGCTGAGCAACAAAAAATCAGGGCACCTGTGATACCGCGGTGATTTCGAAACACCAACTTCGGAAACTCAGTATGCGTTCCCGTTTTCACGGGAACGCCATGTGGCGATAACTCAGTCTTCGCCCATCTGGCTCTGCAGGTAGTTCTGGATGCCCACCTTCACGATCAGGTCCAGCTGCGTCTCCAGCCATTCGATATGCTCTTCGGTATCCGTCAGGATATCGAGCAGCAGGTCACGCGACACATAGTCGTGCGCCACTTCGGCCGCCGCGATGCCTTCCTTGACCGTGACCTGGGCCGCGCGCTCGAGCTTGAGGTCGCATTCCAGCATTTCCTGGGCCGATTCGCCGATCAGGAGCTTGTGCAGCGCCTGCAGGTTGGGCAGGCCGTCGAGCATCAGGATGCGGTCGATCAGGCGGTCGGCGTGCTTCATTTCGCCGATCGATTCGTCGTATTCCTTCTTGCCGAGCTTGGTAAAGCCCCAGTGCTTGTACATGCGCGCATGCAAGAAGTACTGGTTGATTGCGGTCAGCTCGTTGGTCAGCTGCGCGTTCAGCAGCCTGATGATGTTGGGATCGCCCTTCATGGATTGCCTTTTCGGTGTTTGATGGCAGCATGATAGCAAACGGAAGACCAGGAAAAACGACTAAATTGCGGTCAGCGCCAAGCTCCCCGCCGCCAGCAGCGACAGCGCGCCGATCGCCACGCCAATCGCGCGCCGCCTGTTGCTCAAAGCCCACGACGCCGCCACGGACAGCGACAGCAGGGCGATCGCGCCGGCCAGCGTGTCGGCCAGCAGCACCCAGGCCATGCCGATCCCTGTGCCCTTGTGCAGGCTGGACAGGGTGGCCAACACATTGTTGTCCAGGCGTTTCAGCGTGACGTAACTGTTGCCGACCCAGTATTCGGCCTGGACCTCGCCGGCCGGGGAGGCGAAGCTGGCGCTCCAGCGCGCCGGCTGGACCATCGACCGGGCGCCCCAGGCCACGGGGCGGGCCGGCTCCAGCCGGATCGCGCGCGGATCGGGTTCCAGCTTGAGCGAGGATTTCAGCCAGGCGGCGAGCGCCTGCGGGTCAGGTGGCGCGGGTTGCGGCAGCGGCACCTGGACCGTGGTTTCGCGCGCCTGGGCCGGGGGCATCCCGGGTCCGGCGCGGTGGTTGAGGAGGAGGCCGGCGCTGCCGGACAGCAGGCCGAGCACGGCGCCCCAGAGGCCGATCCAGCCGTGCATCCTGCGCAGCCAGGCCAGGACGACGGCGCGGCGCGAAGGGACTGGCGGGGGCTCGACCCTGAAAGGGGTTCTTGGTGAGCGGAACGGGATAACAGGCATAAGACGGGCGCCCTGGCTGCTATGAAGCTCACATAGTACCAAGACGCGCGCCACCCGGCCGTGCATGCGCATCGATATGTGCAACGCAAGATTTCGATACGGAGCGGGCTGCTTCCGCCGGGAAAATACACGCGCGGCCGGCATCGCCGGTGCGCCTTGCGCGGCAATGCCGGACGGAAAAGAGGGGAGTCTTACGCGACCAGGCCACCCGCCCGCGTGCGGCGCAGTTCGGTGACGGTGGTCTTGCTGTCCAGGTGTTCGTTCATCACTTCGCGGGCGTAGCTGACGCACTTGCCGCAGCAGGTGCCGACGCCGAGTTCCTTGTACAGGTCGGCCATCGAAGTGAGGCCGAGGTCGACCGCCTGGCGGATTTCACGGTCGGAGATGTTGTTGCAGACACAGACGATCATGGCGTGATAAGGGAAGTTGTTTGACCTATAATGCGAATCATTCTCATTCGGTTTTGTATTCTCCTGAAGTCCGATAGCGAATGCAAGCGTTTTTGTTGTGTCTGTGCGCGGAATCAGCGTTAACCCGGCCGAAGTAGACAAAGCGCAAATAGAAATAATTCGCATTTAGGTTTATGATGCACACATCTGTCTCATCAGCGCTACATCGAACTGGAAGCGACATCATGACTCTTGCACCCACCCTGACCACGCTGGACGCCCTCAAGGCCGGCCAGAGCGCCACCGTCATCCATCTCGTGCCCGACGCGCATGGCGGCGCCAGCGCCCCGGATCGCAGCGGCGACATCCAGCGCCGCCTGATGGAACTCGGCTTCGTCCCGGGCGAACGCATCCGCATGCTCAAGGGCGGCCTGCCGGGCGGTCCGCTCGCCATCAAGGTTGGCCAATCCACGTTTGCCCTGCGCCGTTTCGAAGCGGCGCTGATCTCGGTGCAGCCCGAATAACGGAATCGATACAATGGGAGCAGTAGAACAGCAGGTCCAGGCGGCCGCGAAGCCACCTCACCGCGCGCCACTCATCGCCCTGCTGGGGAATCCGAACTGCGGCAAGACCGCCCTGTTCAACCGCCTCACCGGTTCGCGCCAGAAGGTCGCGAACTACGCCGGCGTCACCATCGAGCGCAAGGAAGGCCATTTCACGCTGCCCGGCGGCAAGCCGCTGCGCGTGCTCGACCTGCCCGGCGCCTACAGCCTGTCGGCCCACACCCCCGATGAAGCGATCACGCGCGACGTCGTCGCCGGCCTGCGCGCGGGCGAGCAGGCGCCGGACGCCGTGGTCTGCGTCGTCAATGCCACCAACCTGCGCCTGAACCTGCGCCTGGTGCTGGAAATCCAGCGCCTCGGGCTGCCGATGGTGCTGGCCCTGAACATGGTCGACGTCGCGAAAAAACGCGGCATCGAGATCGACACCGCGCGCCTCTCGAAAGAGCTGGGCATGCCGGTGGTCGAGACCGTGGCCGTGCAGTCCGGCGGGGAAAAGGCATTGCTCGAGCTGCTGGCCGCGATGCCCTTCGATCATCACGTCAAACCGCAGCCGCTGGCCGCGATCGATGCCGTGCCGGTCGAGCAGACCCAGCGCGAAGTGCGCCGCATCATGGACGCCTGCGTCAGCTTCGACAAGGACACCGGCAACCTGAGCGAGGGCATCGACCGCGTGGTGCTGCATCCGGTGCTCGGGCCCGTGATCCTGGCCGCGCTGATGTTCCTGGTGTTCCAGGCCGTGTTCAGCTGGGCCGCGGTGCCGATGGACCTGATCAAGAGCGGCGTCGAAGGCCTGGGCGCCTGGGTCGGCGAGAGCATGGCCGAGGGGCCGCTGCGCAGCCTGATCGTCGAAGGCATCTTCGGCGGCGTCGGCAGCGTGCTGGTGTTCCTGCCCCAGATCCTGATCCTTTTCTTCTTCATCCTGATCCTCGAGGATTGCGGCTACCTGCCGCGCGCCGCTTTCCTGCTCGACCGCCTGATGGGCGGCGTCGGCCTGTCGGGCCGCGCCTTCATCCCGCTGCTGTCCTCGTTCGCCTGCGCGATCCCCGGCGTGATGGCCGCGCGCACCATTCAGAACCCGCGCGACCGCCTGGTCACGATCATGATCGCGCCCTTGATGACCTGCTCGGCGCGCCTGCCGGTGTACGCGCTGGTGATCGCCGCCTTCATCCCGGACCGCAAGCTCGGCATCGGCATCAACCTGCAGGGCCTGGTGCTGTTCCTGCTGTACGCGGCCGGCATCGTCAGCGCCATGGGCGTGGCCTGGTTCTTCAAGCGCAGCATGGGGGCCAAGGGCCAGCATCCGCTGATGATGGAACTGCCGGCCTACCACTGGCCGCACCTCCAGAACCTGGCGCTGGGCCTGTGGGAACGCGCCAAGATCTTCCTGATGCGCGTCGGCACCATCATCCTGACCCTGATGATCCTGGTCTGGTTCCTGTCCAGCTTCCCGGGCGCGCCGGAAGGGGCGACCCACCCGCCGATCTATTACAGCGTGGCCGGCATGCTGGGGCGGGCGCTGTCCGTGATCTTCGAGCCGATCGGCTTCGGCTGGCAGATCTGCATCGCGCTGGTGCCGGGCATGGCGGCGCGCGAAGTGGCCGTCGGCGCGCTGGGCACGGTGTACGCATTGTCCGCCGCCGGCGACGACGTTGCCGGCTCGCTGGCGCCGCTGATCGCCGCCTCCTGGAGCCTGCCGACCGCGCTGTCGCTGCTGGCCTGGTACGTGTTCGCGCCACAGTGCCTGTCGACCCTGTCGGTGGTGCGCCGCGAGACGGGCAGCGTGCGCTATGCCTTCCTGATGGCGGGCTACATGTTCGCGCTGGCCTATGTGGCGTCGTTCATCACCTTCCACGTGGCCAAGGCCTTGGTGGACTGATCATGATCCAGTATCTCGTCGTCGCCCTCGTCGTGCTGCTGGCTGCGCTGTATGCGGCCGGCAAGTACCTGCCGGTGTCGGTACGGCGCACGCTGGTGTATAAACTGCGCGACCACGGCCGGGGCGACGGCAAGCTGGCGCGCTGGCTGGACAAGGATGGCAGCTGCGGCAGCGGCTGCGATACCTGCGGCAGCTGCGGCCCGGCGCCGCTGCCGCAGAAGGACGCCAAGGGCCGGAAGGTCATCCAGCTGCACGTGAAGCGCTGAGCGGTGCAGGCGCGGAAATGTCACGAGCCCGGCGGGCTTCGTGAAACTGTGACATCATGCCTGTCCTTCCCGACCAGCCTTGAACCCATGCCGTCCGAACCTGCGCCGCCCGCCATCATCGACCATCTGGCCAGTCCCGACATGCGGTTCAGGGAATTGTTCGAACAGGCCCCGGTGAGCATCCAGATCCTGGCGCCCGACGGGCGCACGCTGCGCGTCAACAAGGCCTGGGAAGATCTCTGGCAGATCCCCGCAGGGTCGGCACTCGGGCAGTACATCTTCGGCGAGTACAACGTCCTCACGGATCCGCAACTGGTCGACAGCGGCATCGCGGCGCGCCTGCGGCGTGCGTTTGCCGGCGAATCGGTCCAGATCCCGGCCATCCGCTACGACGTGGCGGCACTGGGCGCGGGCGGACCCGCGCGCTGGGTCACCGCACGGGCGCATGCCATCAAGGACCCTGCCGGACACATTCTCGAAGTCATGCTGATGCATGAGGACATCACGGAGCGCGTGGAGGCGGAAGCCGCCCAGCGCCTGCGCGAAGAGCGCTTCCGCTCCCTGGTGATGGCGACCTCGCAGATCGTCTGGACCAACACGCCCGACGGCCGGGTCGAGGAGGATTCGCCCTCATGGCGCGCCTTTACCGGCCAGTCCTACGACGAGTGGAAGGAATTCGGGTGGCTGGACGCCGTGCATCCCGAAGACCGGGCGAAAACCAGGGCACTCTGGGCCGCGTGCGTGGCATCGACATCCCTGTTCGAGACCGAGTACCGGGTCCGCCGCGCCGACGGCAGCTACCGCTGGATGGCGGTCAAGGGCGTGCCGATCTTCGGCGCCAGCGGCGCGATCCGCGAATGGATCGGCGCGAATACCGATATCCACGAGACGGTGACGGCGCAGGCCGAGGTGGTCGAGCGGCTGAACCGCGAAAAGCGCAATGCCGTCCTGCTGGCCAAGGTGGCACAGGCCTCGCGCACCCTGCATACGGCGCTGGCGAGCGACGGCATCGCCGAGGCGCTGGTGAGCGAGGTGCGCGACATCCTCGAAGTGCACCAGGCCGTGGTGTCCCTGACCTCAGGCGAAAACTGGGCGCAGGGGATCACCGCGGTTTCCCTGTCCGACAAATATGCCGCTTTCCGCGATTACGCTGTCAAGACCGACGGCAGCGGCATCTACGCCGAGGTGTGCCGCACCAACCGGGTGATGCGCTTTACCCAGGCGCAGCTGGAAGCCCATCCCGCGTGGCGCGCCTTCGGCAGCCAGGCGCGCGCCCACCCGCCGATGCGTGGCTGGCTGGCCGTGCCCCTGATCGACCGCGCCGGCAAGAACCTCGGCCTGATCCAGGCATCGGACAAGATCGAGGGCGACTTCACGGAAGAAGACGAGGCGATCCTGGTGCAGCTGGCCTCGATCGCGTCGAACGGTTTCGAGAATGCGCGGCTGTATGGTTCGCTGCAGGAGCAGGACCGGCGCAAGGATGAATTCCTGGCCATGCTGGCCCATGAGCTGCGCAATCCGCTGGCGCCGATTTCCGCCGCCGCGGACATGCTCAGGATCGGCACCGCCAGCGAGGAGCGCGTACGCCGGGCGAGCGAGGTCATCAGCCGCCAGGTGCGCCATATGACCTCGCTGGTGGACGATTTGCTGGATGTCTCGCGCGTCACCCGCGGCCTGGTCCAGCTCGATACGTCCGTGCTCGATCCGATGACGATCGTCGCCAATGCCGTCGAGCAGTCCCGGCCCATGATCGAAGCGCGCGGCCATGTCCTCACGGTCGACGGCGACGCCGGCGGCGCGCGCATCCTGGGCGATCCGAACCGCCTCGTGCAGGTGCTGGTCAACTTGCTCAACAATGCCGCGAAATATACGCCGCCGGGCGGGCGCATCGCGCTGCTGGTCGCGCGCCAGGCGCCGGCGGTATCGATCAGCGTGCGCGACAATGGCGTCGGCATCGAACCGCAGCTGCTGCCGCATGTATTCGACCTGTTCACCCAGGCCCAGAGGTCGCCCGACAGGGCCCAGGGCGGCCTGGGCATCGGCCTGGCCCTGGTGAAAACCATCATGGCCCTGCACGGCGGCACGGTGGCCGTACAAAGCGACGGCCAGGGGAACGGCAGCGTGTTCACGGTCAGCTTCAACGTGCTTGCGGATCTTCCGGCCAGTTCAAGGCCAGCAGTTCCATCAGGCGCTTCGCATCGAACGGCGCCCTGACCTTGATGTCGTTGTCGAAGTAGCAGTACACATCGCGGCTGGCGCGCTCCGGCGGCGGCACCGGGGAGACCAGCCGCGCATCCTGCGGCTGCTTCCCTTCGCTCCACGCGCGGATGCGCCGCGCCCAGCGTTCCAGCGCATCGTCCTCGTAGCCGCTCGCGTACAGCTCATGCTCGCCGTGCAGGCGGATGTACATGAAGTCCGCCGTCACGTCCTCGTCGTCCGGCCACTTGCCGGCGGTGTCGGCCACCACCAGCGCCACCTTGTACTTGCGGAGCAGGGCGATGAAGGCCTCGTCGCGGAAGCTCTCGTGACGGACTTCGATCGCGTGGCGCAGCGGGCGCACGGCGTCGATCTCGAGCAGGCTACGGTCCGCCATCTTCTCGTCGTGGCCGCGCGCCATGGCCAGCGCCTGGCCGGTGTCGCGCGGCAGCAGGCTGAGGAAATGCTCGATCTTGTCCGGCTCGAAGCGCAGCTGCGGCGGGAATTGCCACAGGATGGGACCGAGCTTCTCGCGCAGCGCGAACACGCCGGAGGCCAGCACGTTGGCCAGCGGCGTCTCGATGCCGCGCAGCTTGAGCATGTGGGTGATGAACTTGTTGCGCTTGACGGCGAACACGAAGCCGGGCGGCGTGGCGGCATACCAGGCGGCATAGCTGTTCGGCCGCTGCAGCGAATAGAAGGACCCGTTGATTTCGATGGTGGGCAGGTATCTCGATGCGTAATCGAGCTCGCGCGCCTGCGCCAGTCCGCGCGGGTAGAACACGCCGCGCCAGGGTTCGTAGCGCCAGCCCGAAATGCCGATGTGGATTGCCATGCCCCGATCTTAGGGGCGTGCCGGGCGCCGCTCGGTGCGCTGACGAACCCTGCGCCACAGCCCGAGCCCGGCGGCGCCCTGCCCCAGCAAGGCCCACACGGGCGGCTCCGGCACCGCCGCCACGTCGCCGGCCTGCGCCTCCAGCGTGGCGGGCAGCACCTGCGTCATCTGCAGCGTGGTCGCGGCGGTCCAGTCCAGGTGGTGCCCGGCGATGCGGCCCGGGTTGAACTGGTAGCTGTAGTTCGTGTTGCCGGTGTCGACCAGGGTGCCGCCGCCGACCCAGCCCTCCGGGTCGCTGCCGTATTCGCCCAGGCTGAAGGACAGCCCGCCGGCGGACGAAAATGCGAAGCGGTCGACGCCGCAATGATAATAGGCGTTGCTGGACGCGGCGCAGGCGATGTAGTCCTTGCCGCCGACCAGCAGGGACGCCAGTTCCTCGCCCGCCAGCACGCCGTCGCCATCGGCATCGATGCCGGAAAAGTCGCCGGACAGCGTCATGTCGGGCAGGTAGATGCCGGCTTCCTGGTCCTGGAAGCCGGTGTAGCTGAAGGTCCAGTGAACGGGCTGGGCGTGGGCGAGTGCGCTGCCGAGCAGCAGCGCACAGGTGGACAACGAATACTTCATGAAGACCTCGCATGACGCGGATATACCGCGGTAAGACTGAGTGAACTGGGCTGTACTGCCTGCGCCAGCGTACGCTTGTCTTTTACGAAAGTCTCAACTGTGTAAAATACTTGTCGCCGCCATGCCACAGTTCAACAAGCATGGCGGCGTGTTCGATTTCTCGAACGAAATCAACGGCTTGCGTTCGTCACCGCGTTCACGACCGGCAGCTCGATCGCGCTCTCCATGCCCGGCGCGTGATAGATGCGCTGGGTCGCCTTGCGGTAGTCGCCCGGCTTGGCAAAGAAGATGTTGGGCACGAAGGTCTGCGGGTTGCGGTCGTACAGCGGGAACCAGCTGGACTGGATCTGCACCATCACGCGGTGGCCCGGCAGGAACACGTGGTCGACGTTGGGCAAGGCAAAACGGTAGCGCTCGGCCTTGTTGGCGGGGATGGCGGCCGGCTTGTCCAGGCCCTGGCGGTAGCGGCCGCGGAAGATGTCCATCGCGATCGGCAACTGGTAGCCGCCCAGTTCCGGCTGGGCCGCCACTTCATCCGGGTACACGTCGATGAGTTTCACGACCCAGTCCGAATCCGTGCCCGAGGTCGAGGCGAACAGATTGACCATCGGCTCACCGGCCAGCTGCAGCGGGGCGCTCAGGGGCGCGCTCACATAGGTCAGCACGTCCGGGCGGTCCGAGAACGAACGCTGGTCGGTCACCAGCCACGGCTTCCACACGGTGCCGTCGTTCATGCGCACCGGGCGCGGCACGAAGGGCACCGGCTTGGACGGATCGGACACGTATTCGTCGAAAGCGGCGGCCCTGGTGTCCGCCTTGTCGAAGCCGAGGCTGAAACCGGCCTTCAGGTACAGCGGCGTCGTCGCCGGCGCCAGCGGCCACGCGTCCAGCCTGCGCCAGCGGTTCACGCCGGTCTGATACGACCAGACCGGCGGGGTGTCGAAGCCGGGCGCACCATCCTTCAGGTACTGGTTGAAGAAGGGCAGCATGACGTCGCGGCGGAACTGCTGGGCGGTGTCGCCGGTGAACTTCAGCGCACCGAGCGAGGACCCCTCGTAGTTCACGCCGCTGTGGCGCCACGGGCCCACGACCAGGGAATTCAGTTTGTTGTCCTTGTCCTTCGGCTCCACCGCGGCATAGGTGGCATAGGCGCCGTAGATGTCTTCCTGGTCCCAGCGCCCGACCACGGTCATGGTCGGCACGCTCAAGGGCCGCTTGGCCAGGATGCGGTCCAGCGCCTGTTCCTGCCAGTAGCTGTCGTAGGCGGGGTGCTCGAAGATCTTCTTCGCGAAATTCAGCCGGTCGACGCCGTAGGCATGGGCGAAATCGCCGGTCGAGCCGGCGCGCAGGTAGGCGTCATAGTCGTCCAGCACGCCGGTGACGATGGATTCGCCTTCGCCGCGTGCCGAGTTCTGGCTGGCGATATACGAGAGATTGGTGTTGCGGAAGGCGCCGTTGTGGAACCAGTCGTCGCCGCGCCAGCCGTCCACCATCGGGCTCATCGGCACGGCGGCCTTCAGCGCCGGGTGCGGCTCGACCAGCGCCATCAGCACCGTGAAGCCCTCGTAGGACGAGCCGACCATGCCGACCTTGCCGTTCGATTGCGGCACGTTCTTCACCAGCCAGTCGATGGTGTCATAGGCGTCGGTGACGTGGTCGACCTTCGTGTTGTTCAGCGGACCGCGCACCGGGCGCGTCATCACGTAGTCGCCTTCGGAACCGTATTTGCCGCGCACGTCCTGGAACACCCGGATATAGCCGTTCTCGATGAAGGCGTCGTCGCCGTCGCCCAGCACCGAGGTGATGTGCGGGCTTTTCATGCGGCCGGCGCGGCGCGCGGCGTTGTACGGGGTGCGGGTCAGCATGATCGGGGCCTTGTTGCCCGCCGCCGCGACGCTTTTCGGGATCACGATCACCGTGAACAGCCTGGTGCCGTCGCGCATCGGGATCATGACTTCCTGGCGGGTGTAGTCGGCGTTCGGCACCGTGGTGGCGAACTTCGACGCCGGGATGTCGGGCGCCATCGGCGCGGTCTGGGCGGCGGCCGTGCCGCAGAGGGTGAGGAGGGCGAAGGACAGGACGGACAGGGACGGCAGGCACGGGCGCGGCATCAAGATCTCCAGGACGTTGCAAAAAAGCATAGTACCGAAGCCTGGTGCAGGCCGCAATCGGCGGCCTGCCGCGCGTCTCTTTGATGCGTCCTTACAGCGGCGTCCTTACAGCGTGGCCAGCGCGCGCTCCCGGCTGGCGCGCACGTTGGCGCCGGGTTCGACCTTGAACACGCTGAACACCTGGCCCAGGTGGCGCGCCTGTTCGTTCATCGCGGCCGCCGCTGCCGCCGCCTGCTCGACCAGCGCCGCATTCTGCTGGGTCGCGTCGTCCATCTCGGCGATGGCCTGGTTGACCTGGGCGATGCCGGCCTGCTGCTGTTCGCCGGCGCTGGCGATCTCGCCGATGATGTCGTTGACGCGGGTGACGCTGGCGACGATCTCGTGCATCGTACCGCCGGCCTGGCGCACCAGTTCGGAGCCGGCGCCCACCTTGCTCACCGAGTCGTCGATCAGTTCGCGCACTTCCCTGGCCGCCGCGGCCGAGCGCTGCGCCAGGTTGCGTACCTCGCCGGCGACCACCGCGAAACCGCGCCCCTGCTCGCCGGCGCGCGCCGCTTCGACCGCGGCGTTCAGCGCCAGGATATTCGTCTGGAAGGCGATGCCATCGATCACGCCGATGATGTCGGCGATGCGGCGCGCCGAGGCGTCGATCGCATCCATGGTGCCGACCACCTGCGCGACCACGGCGCCGCCGCGCCGGGCCACGGCCGCCGCTTCGGAAGCCAGGCCGCTGGCATGGCGGGCATTGCTGGCGTTCTGCTGCACGGCGCCGGTCAGTTCTTCCATGGTGGCCGCGGTTTCCTGTAGCGACCCGGCCTGCTGTTCGGTGCGGCTGGACAGGTCGTTGTTGCCGTTCGCGATCTCGGTCGAGGCGCTGGCGATGGTGCGGATGCCGGTATCGACTTCGCCGACGATGCCGGACAGGCTGGCATTCATCTCGCGCAGGGCCGTCAGGAGCTGCGCCGTCTCGTCGTTGCCGCGGGCGTCGATCACAGTGGTGAGGTCGCCGGCGGCCACGGTGTGCGCCAGGTCGACGGCGCGCGCCAGCGGGATGCGGATGCTGCGCGAGACCAGGTGGCCGGCCAGCATCAGCACGCCCGACAGCAGGATCGCGGCGCCCGAAAATGCCGCCACGCGCGGCCAGAACACCGCATCCACCGCATCCATGTAGACACCGGAACCCAGCACCCAGCCCCAGGCCGGCACACCCTTCACATACGACACCTTGGGTACCGGCTCCTCGCTGCCCGGTTTCGGCCACAGGTAGGAGACGAAGCCTTCGCCCTGGCCGCGCACCACGTCGACCATGGCGACGAACAGGCGCAAGCCATTGGGATCGGTTTTGCCGCCCACGTCCTGGCCCTCGAGCTTGGGCGAGATCGGGTGCATCAGCATGCGGGTCTGCATGTCGAAGACGAAGAAATACTCCTGGCCGTCGTAGCGCAGGCCGCGCAGCGCGTCCAGCGCTTCACGTTTCGCCTGGGCTTCGGGCAGGGTGCCGGCGGCAGCCAGCTGCTGGTAGCGCGCCGCCACGCCGCTGGCCGTTTCAATGGCCTGCCGCACCGCGCGGCTGCGCTCTTCGATGATGAGCTTGCGTTCGGAAACCAGGAAGAGGGCGGCGACGGCGATGATGCCGATGCCGGTGATGAGAGTGAGCAATCCGAGTTTTTTTGCGATGCTCAGGCTGGAGAGTGTCATGGAAGCGGAGGAGATCCGGCAAGGTTGGCGTTGGTGGAAGCGAAATGCTGCGATTTCGCGTGAATTGACGATTATATCAATTAGTTTCCATAAATACATTTTAGTTGTATAAAATTAACTATATTTCAGGTATTTGCACATCAATGCTAAGCTAGCGCCATTTGCCGACCTGGGGCTTGCCAATGATCACTGTCCACCACCTGAACAATTCCCGCTCCCAGCGCATCCTGTGGCTGCTGGAGGAACTCGGCCTGGATTACGAGATCAAAAAGTACCAGCGCGACCCGAAGACAATGCTGGCGCCGCCCGAGCTGCGCGCCGTGCACCCGCTCGGCAAGTCGCCGGTGATCAGCGACGGCGGCATCGTGGTGGCCGAGTCCGGCGCGATCGTCGAGTACCTCACCAGCCGTCATGATAGGAAAGAACCTTCGGCTTCCCCGGCCGGAGGCCCGGGAAGCCTGGCCCCGGCGCCCGGCACGCCCGAGCGCCTGCTGTTTACCTACTTCCTGCATTACGCCGAAGGCTCGCTGATGCCGCCGCTGCTGCTGAAACTCGTGTTCGACCGCGTCGCCAGGGCGCCGGCGCCATTTTTCGTGCGTCCGATCGCGCGCGGCATCGCGAACAAGGTCATCGAGACCTTCGTGCAGCCGCAGATCCGCACCCACCTCGGCTTCCTGGAAGGGGAACTGGCCAAGCGCAGCTGGTTCGCCGGCAGCCAGTTCTCGGCCGCCGACATCCAGATGAGCTTTCCGCTGGAAGCGGCGGCCTCGCGCGGCGGCCTCGATGGCCAGTACCCGAACCTGACCGGCTTCCTCGAGCGCATCCATGCGCGGCCTGCCTACCGGCGTGCGCTGGAGCGCGGCGGCAAGTACGACTACGCCTGATTTTTCATGGCCAAGCTGCTCGCCATCGACGGCCTGAACATCGTGCGCCGCGTGTACGAGGCCAGCCCGGAACCGGATTCCGACCTGAAGGCCAGCATCGCGCTGCGCCACGCGCTGTCGTCATTCCGCAACGTGCTGGAAGCGCATGCGCCGACCCACGTGCTGGCCGCCTTCGACTACGGCGGCCCCAACTGGCGCCATGCGCTGTACCCGCGCTACCGCGAGGGCCGCGCGCCGATGCCGTCCTATCTGCGCGCGGCGCTGCCATCCTTCCACGAGCGCCTGGTCGACGTCGGCCTGCACGTGGTGACGGTGCCCGAGGTCGAGGCCGACGACGTGATCGCCACCGGCGTGCTGCGCTGGCTGTCCGAGGGACGCGGCGAGGCCATCGTCGCCACCACCGACAAGGACCTGCATTGCCTGATAGCCGATGGCGCACTGGTGTGGGATCATTTCAAGGGCGAGTGGCATGATGATGCCTGGGTGCGCAAGCGCTTCGGCGTGGCGCCCGAGCGCCTGCTCGACCTGCTGGCGCTGATGGGCGACCCGACCGACGGCGTGCCGGGCGTGTCGAAGATCGGCATGAAGACCGCGGCGCGCCTGCTCAACGCCTATGGCGACCTGGATGCCGTCATGGCCGGTGCCGGCATCCTCAAGACGCCGCTGGGCGAACGCCTGCGCGCCGAACGCGGGATCCTGGAAATATCGCGCCGGCTGGTGCAGCTGAAGACCGACGTGCGACTGGGCGTCACCTGGAACATGCTGGCCTACGAGTCATACTAGAACTGAGGAATACGATGCTCAAGGCGATCATCATCGACGCCAGCGCGGTCTCGCGCGGCCTGCTCAACACCGTCCTGACCGAGGGCGGCTACCTGGTCGCCGGGCAGGGCCACACGGCGGCACTCGCCTATTCGCTGGCGCTGAAGCACCATCCGCACTTCATCTGTATCGCGCGCGAGCAGGTCGAGGATGGCGGCGAGGTGATCGAGCAACTGCGCGCCAACCTGCCCAAGACCCTGATCTTCATGGTGTCGGGCACGCTGGACGCGCCCACCATCCAGGCCGCCGCGGCGCGTGGCGTGCACGGCTTCATCGTCAAGCCCTTCAAGGCGGACACCGTGCTGCGCACGATCCGCAACACCATTCTTTCGATTGTCAAGAAACACCAGGCCGGCTGATCCGGGTAGGGTGGACGGCTGTGCCGTCCACGCGGTGACTGTTACCGGCTCCGTATCCGTGCACGTGATCGGAGCCGACATGTACCGTTACGTCCTGCGCGCCAGTTCCTCGGACGCGATCGCAGCCAGTTCCGCCAGCGCCTTCAGCTCGCGGTCGCGCAGGCGCCGCGGTTCGCGGTCCAGCACGCACAGGGTACCGAGTGCATGGCCACCGGAGTCGCGCAGCGTGATGCCGCTGTAGAAGCGAATCTGGGTCTCGCCCGTCACCAGGGGGTTGTCGGCGAAGCGCGGATCCTGCTGTGCATCCTCCACCGTAAACGGCCCGTCCTGCAGGATCGCGTGATTGCAGAAGGCCCAGCTGCGCGGCGTTTCCGGGAAGCCGACGCCCATGCGCGACTTGAACCACTGGCGTTGCGCGGTCAGCACCGTGATCAGGGCGATCGGGCATTCCGTCACCTGGGTCGCGAGCCAGGTCAGGCGGTCGAACACGGTTTCCGGCCCCGTGTCGATCAGACGGCTGGCATCGACCGCGTCCAGGCGGGCGGCTTCGTCGAAGGGCAGCGGATGCGGGCGGGTGGCATCGGCGCCGGTGGCCGGTAGGCCTTGCGGCGCGGGTGGCGAAGACGGCTGGGCGCGTTCGCCGGTCTGGCGGCCGCGGGCACGGTCTTCGAGCAGTTTCGTGACGGCGCTGAGCCTGACGCGGCGGTGGCCGCCAGGCGTTTTCCAGGACGGAAGGGCGCCGCTTTCCAGCCACAGCTGGGTCGTGCTCACCGCGACGCCCAGCAGGCGGGCGGCGGCGGCCGAGGTCAACACGGGGTCTTCAGTGTTGTCTTGTGCGGAGGAAGGCATGGAAGTCTTATACATGAGTGAAACTGATTTTACTTCCACTCAATACGAAATATCAATAAATTGATGAATTTGATTATTGGTGTTGCTGAATTGAAACCTGCCTTATTTTGGAACGGCCTTCATGAATTCTGGCCGCCCAAACATTTATGCCAAACTAGTAGTTGACTTAGGGAAATTATACCGTCAGAATCTGATCAAATTCAATTATTTAATCAAATCCATCAAATGTCATGAGCGTATGATGATCCTGTCTCCACCCCGGGCGCATCACGAGGCCAGCCGCCTCGAAGCCTTGCGTAAATTGAACCTGCTCGACACACCGCCCAGCGAATCCTTCGATCGCATCACCCGTATGGCGGCCCAGGTGTTCAATTTGCCGATCGCGGCGGTATCGCTCACCGACAGCAACCGCCAGTGGTTCAAGTCGCGCGTCGGCGTCGAGCACGATTCGATCCCGCGCTTCCAGGCGCCGTGCGGCCAGGTGGCGGACGAAAGCGAGATGCTGGTCGTCCCGGACCTACTGGACGACGACCATTACCGCGACAGCCTGCTGGCCGGATCCGGCGTGCGCTTCTATGCGGGCGCGCCGCTGATCACCACCGACGGCTATTGCCTGGGCGCGATGTGCGTGCTCGGCACCGAACCACGCGGCATCACGGAGGCCGAGCGCGAGGCATTGCGCGACATGGCAGCCATGGTGATGGGGCAGATCGAACTGCGCCACGCGATCGGCCGGGTCGACCCGCTCAGCGGCTTGCCGAACCGGAACCAGTTCATCGACGACTTCAAGGACATGGCGGCGGACTGCCCGCACGGCAAGCAGCGCCTGGCCGCGCTGGTCAACCTGGCCAGTCCCGAGCAGCTCAGCAACGCCCTACGCGCGATGGGGCCGTCCTACCTCGACGAGATCATGGGCGAGGGCGTGCGCATGCTGAATGCCAGCATCGGCCAGCACAGCACCGTGTACCACATCAGCCCGACGGAATTCGTGTTCGTGGCGCCGCCGGGCACCGACGCGGTCGAGTTCTGCGTCGAGATGGAGAACTGGCTGCGCCGGCGCGCGGCTTCGGTGACTTCCCGCTTCGTCACCTCGGCGCGCATCGGCGTAGCGATTTTCCGCGTCGGCGTCACCCCACACGCGGACCTGCTGCGCAACCTGCACTCGGCGGTGCAGCACGGCGCCGACCAGGATTGCGGCGTCTCGATGTTCTCGGAGGAGCAGGACGCCGTGTACCGGCGCCGCTTCTGGCTGGTGAACGAGTTCGGCGCCGCGCTCGACAGCGCCGTGCCCGGACGCGAAGGCCAGCTGCGCCTGGTGTTCCAGCCCAAGATCGACCTCGCCAGCGGTGCCTGCATCGGCGCCGAGGCGCTGCTGCGCTGGACCCATCCGCAAGCCGGCCCGGTCTCGCCCGGCGAATTCATCCCCCTCATCGAGCGCACCTCGATGCTGCGCGCTACCACCAACTGGGTGCTGGAAAGCGCCATGGTCCAGCTGGCGCAATGGCGCGCCCAGGGGCTGGGAATGGAACTGGCGGTGAACGTGTCGGCCGTGAACCTGCTGGAGCCGGACTTCTGCATCCGCCTGCTCGACGGCCTGCACCGCCACGGCCTGCCGGCGTCCAGCCTGGCGCTCGAGATCACCGAAAGCGCGCTGATGGAAAATCCGAAAATGGCCGAGGCCACGCTGTGCGCACTGGCCGCCGCCGGCGTGCGCCTGGCGATCGACGATTTCGGCACCGGCTACAGCAGCCTGGCCTACCTGCAAAGCCTGCCGGTGCAGGTGGTCAAGATCGACCAGGGCTTCGTCCGCGGCATCGAGGCCGACGAGCGCAAGCGCTCGCTGGTGTCGGCCATGATCAAGCTGGCGCACGACCTCGGGCACCGCGTGGTGGCCGAAGGCGTCGAGACCGACGACGTCGCAAGCTTGCTCGAAGCGGCCGGCTGCGACCAGGCGCAAGGGTACCTGTATGCCCGGCCGATGCCGCCGGACGCGTTCGTGCAGTGGCTGGACGAGCGGCCGCTGGACGTGCTGGCCCTGGTCTGATCCACGACAGTCCGGCGCTTGTCCGGGTGCCGGTCGGGCTCATGAGCTCGCGTTACGATTCAACAATTAATTGACGTTTGGAAACAACGTGAGCACAATCCGTTGCGACGTCCTTATTTGTTCCACCATCGTGAGCATGCGACCATGAGCCTTTCTCCCACCCTTTCGCCCCGCGAAGCCGACAGGCTCGGTGTCCTGCACAGGCTGGATCTGCTCGACACGCCGCCGAGCGCCTCCTTCGACCGCATCACCCGCATGGCCTCCCAGCTGTTCGGCCTGCCGCTGGCGGCGGTGTCGCTGACCGACGTCAACCGCCAGTGGTTCAAGTCGCGGGTCGGTATCGTGGAAGCGTCCTTGCCGCGCCTGAAAGCACCCTGCGCCCGCATCGCGGAAACGGGCGAAATGCTGGTCGTGAACGACCTGCGGGCCGACGAGGGCTATGCCGACAGCCCGCTGGCTGACGCCGGCGTGCGCTTCTACGCGGGCGCGCCCCTGGTCACGAGCGGCGGCTATTGCCTGGGTTCGATGTGCGTGCTCGGGCTCGAGCCGCGTGCCGTCAGCGACGCCGAGTGCGCGGCGCTGCGCGACATGGCGGACATGGTGATGGCGCAGATCGAGCTGCAGCATGCGCTGGGACGCGTCGATCCGGCCAGCGGGCTGCCGAACCGCACCCAGTTCATCGACGACTTCAAGGACATGACGGCGGACCGCCCGGCGGGCGAGGCGCGCGTGGCGGCGCTGCTGAACCTGGCCAGCCCCGAGCAGCTCAGCAGCGCGCTGCGGGTGATGGGCGCGTCCTACCTCGACGAAATCGTCGGCGAGGCGGTGCGCATGCTGGCCGAAACCATCGGCGCCGACAGCACGGTGTACCACGTCACGCCGACAGAGTTCGTGTACGTGGCGCCGTCGGGCACCGGTGTCGAGGCCTTCTGCGCCAGCATGGAGCGCTGGCTGGCGCGGCGCGCGGCCTCGGTGACCTCGCGCTTCGTGACCACCGCGCGCATCGGCGTGGCGCCCTTCGTCATCGGCGAGACCGGTTCCGCCGACCTGCTGCGCAACCTGCACTCGGCCGCCCAGCATGCCTCCGACGAGGACCGCGGCGTGTGCGTGTTCTCGCAGGAGCAGGATGCCGTGTACCGGCGCAGCTTCTGGCTGATCAACGAGTTCGGCGCCGCGCTCGACCACGCGGCCGGCAGCCCCGCCGCCCAGCTGCGCCTGGTGTTCCAGCCGAAGATCGACCTGGCCAGCGGCGCCTGCATCGGCGCCGAAGCGCTGCTGCGCTGGACCCATCCGGCCTTCGGCGAAGTCTCGCCGGGCGAATTCATCCCGATCATCGAGCGCACCTCGATGGTCCGCGCCACCACCGACTGGGTCCTGGCCGGCGCGATGCGCCAGCTGGCGCAGTGGCGCGCCGAAGGGCTGGCACTGCAGCTGGCGGTGAACGTCTCGGCCGCCAACCTGCTGGAGCCGGACTTTTGCGAGCGCATCGTCGGCGACCTGGGACGCCACGGCCTGCCGCCCTCGAGCCTGTCGCTGGAAATCACGGAAAGCGCGCTGATGAAGAACCCGAAGCTGGCGCAGGCCACCCTGTGCGCGCTCGACGCCGCCGGCGTGCGCCTGGCGATCGACGACTTCGGCACCGGCTACAGCAGCCTGGCCTACCTGCAAAGCCTGCCGGCCCAGGTGGTCAAGATCGACCAGAGCTTCATTCGCGGCATCGAAGGCGACGAGCGCAAGCGCGCGCTGGTCTCGGCCATGATCAAGCTGTCGCACGACCTGGGGCACCGCGTGGTGGCCGAGGGCGTCGAGACGGCGGATGTGGTGGACGTGCTGAAGGACGTCGATTGCGACGAGGCGCAGGGTTACCTGTATGCGAGGCCGCTGGCGGCGCAGGCGTTCGCGCAGTGGCTGGCGGGGCAGGGGGGCGAGGTGGCGAAGGCGGCTTGAGCGCCAGTTGCGAATACGTCGTCCCCGCCCTGGCCGGGCGCCTTGGCGGGGACGAGGTTGGTTACTGCTTCAGGCCGTTCAAGCCGCGGCGCGCGCCGCCGCCAGCAAGCCCATCTCTTCGGAGCCCAGCAGGCGGTCGATGTCCAGCAGGATCAGCATGCGCTCGCCCACCGTCCCCAGCCCGCGCAGGAACTCGGTCGAGACGCTGGCACCCATGTCCGGCGCCGGCTTGATCTGGTCCGGGGTCAGGGTCACGACGTCGGACACGCTGTCGACCACCATGCCGATCGTGTGGCCGTTGATGTTCAGGACGATGACGACGGTGAACGCGTCGTATTTCGCTTCGCCGACCCTGAACTTGATGCGCATGTCGACGATCGGCACGATGATGCCGCGCAGGTTGATCACGCCTTTCAGGTATTCGGGCGCGCTGGCGATGCGGGTGACGGCGTCGTAGCCGCGGATTTCCTGGACTTTCAGGATGCTGATGGCGTATTCCTCGCCACCCAGCCGGAACGACAGCACTTCGCTCGTATCGTTGAAGAGTTCTTCAGCCATGTAAGCTCCTTGATCTTGTTGGATTTTGCCTTGAGGCAACACAACTGAAGATTACGGCATTTTTGCGTGCAACTCGATGGAGAAATGACAAGTTATCGCAAAAATGCCCTGCCCCTGTGGGGCTGGCACATCAGACCGCGCTGGCCGTGTCGATGATGCCGCCGCCCAGGCAGACGTCGCCGTCGTACAGCACGGCCGACTGGCCCGGCGTGACCGCCCATTGCGGATCGGTGAACTGCAGCGTGAAGCGGTCCGGGCCCTGCGCCGCCACGGTGCAGGCGACGTCGGCCTGGCGGTAGCGGGTCTTGGCCGACAACGCCTGTGGGCTCGGCGGCTCGCCCGCGATCCAGCTGGCCTGGCCGGCGCCCAGCTCGGCGGACAGCAGCCACGGGTGGTCGTGACCCTGCACGATGTACAGGGTGTTGTTGGCGATGTCCTTGCGCGCCACGAACCACGGCTCGCTGGTGCCGTCCGCGTTCTTGTGCGACTTCAGGCCGCCGATGCCGATGCCCTTCCTCTGGCCCAGCGTGTAGAACGACAGGCCGACGTGTTCGCCGACCGTCTGGCCGTTGTCCAGCTTGATCGGGCCCGGCTTGTGCGACAGGTAGCGGCCCAGGAATTCGCGGAACGGGCGCTCGCCGATGAAGCAGATGCCGGTCGAATCCTTTTTCGCCGCGTTCGGCAGCTGCAGCTTCTCGGCGATCTTGCGTACTTCCGTCTTGGCGATCTCGCCCAGCGGGAACAGCGACTTCGAGAGCTGCGCCTGGTTCAGGCGGTGCAGGAAGTAGCTCTGGTCCTTGGTCGAGTCCAGGGCCTTGAGCAATTCGAACTTCTCGCCGTTCTGGCGCACGCGCGCGTAGTGGCCGGTCGCGATCAGGTCGGCGCCCAGCTTCATCGCGTGGTCGAGGAAGGCCTTGAACTTGATCTCGGCGTTGCACAGCACGTCCGGGTTCGGCGTGCGGCCGGCGTGGTACTCGCGCAGGAATTCCGCGAACACGCGGTCCTTGTACTCGGCGGCGAAGTTGACGGCCTCGATGTCCACGCCGACCACGTCGGCCACGCTGGCCGCGTCGATCCAGTCCTGGCGCGTGGAACAGTATTCGGAATCGTCGTCGTCTTCCCAGTTCTTCATGAACAGGCCGATGACTTCATAGCCCTGTTCCTTCAACATCCAGGCCGCGACCGAGGAGTCGACGCCGCCCGACATCCCGATCACGACTTTCTTTTTGCTCATTTCAGGTTACGTCCGGTTTGATGGCCAGACCGCCCTCGAAGACGGTATGGTCGGTGTACAGCAGGTCCAGGGAGGTGCGCTTGCCGGCCAGGTAGTCGTCCACGCATTTCAGCACGATCGGGCTGCGGTGGCGTTCCCGGCAGGCCGCCAGCTCGTCGCGCGTCATCCACAGGGTACGCAGGATGCCGTGGTCGAGCGGCTGGTCGAACTGCCTGCCGGCCTTGCCGCAGAAGGTGAAGCGCAGGTAGGTCACGTCGGTATTGCGCGACTTCGAGTGGTAGCGCGACATGTACATGCCGACCAGCGCTTCGGGGATGAATTCGTGGGCCGTCTCTTCCAGCGCCTCGCGCACCACCGCCTGTTCGAGCGATTCGTGGGGATCGAGGTGGCCGGCCGGCTGGTTCAGCCGGATACCGTCGCTGGTCTCTTCTTCGATCAGCAGGAAGCGTCCATCGCGTTCGATGATCGCGGCAACAGTGACTGACGGTCTGAAGGTATGGGTCATGCGCGTCCTTGGAAATGAGCCGACATTCTACCTTGATGGAACATGCGTTGCTCGCACGCACGCTGCGGCGCAACAGTTCCAGTCGGGTTCGAACGTTGATCTGATACAAAAAATACGGGGATATCCCTAGGTGTGTAACACGTCAAATATCAAAATGGCCAGTCTGTTTACAAAAAACCACTAAGCCGTATTGACGGCAGATTTACGTGCTAGATTGTGTACAGTTTATCAATTTTACGGGGGCATCATGAAAATCGGTGTGCCGGCAGAGTCGAGACCCGGCGAGACGCGCGTCGCAGCAACGCCTGAAACCGTAAAAAAGCTGGCCGCCAGCCATGAGATCGTCGTGGAATCCGGCGCCGGCCTGCATGCCTCTGTGCCCGACGACGCCTACCTGGCCGCCGGTGCCGCCATCGGTACCGCGGCCGACGCGCTGGGCGCCGACCTGGTGCTCAAGGTGCGCGCCCCGGTGGCCGAGGAGCGTGCGCTCATGAAGCCCGGTGCGGCGCTGGTCGGCATGCTCAACCCTTTCGATGCCGACAACCTGGCGGCCATGGCCGAACGCCGCCTGAGTGCGTTCGCGCTGGAGGCGGCGCCGCGCATCACGCGCGCGCAATCGATGGACGTGCTGTCCTCGCAGGCCAACATCGCCGGTTATAAAGCCGTGATCATGGCCGCCAACGCCTACGGGCGCTTCATGCCGATGCTGATGACGGCCGCCGGCACGGTCAAGGCGGCACGCGTGCTGATCATGGGCGTGGGCGTGGCCGGCCTGCAGGCGATCGCCACCGCCAAGCGCCTGGGCGCCGTCATCGAAGCCTCGGACGTGCGGCCGCCGGTCAAGGAGCAGGTCGAGTCGCTCGGTGCCAAGTTCATCGACGTGCCTTTCCTCACCGACGAGGAACGCGAGATCGCGAAAGGCGCCGGCGGCTATGCGCGGCCGATGCCGGCTGACTGGATGCGGCGCCAGGCCGAACTCGTGCACGAGCGCGCGAAACTCGCCGACATCATCGTCACCACCGCGCTGATCCCGGGCCGCAAGGCGCCGGTGCTGATCTCCGAGGACACCGTACGCGCGATGAAACCGGGCTCCGTCATCGTCGACCTGGCGATCGAGCAGGGCGGCAATTGTCCGCTGACGGAGCTCGGCAAGACCGTGGTCAAGCACGGCGTCACCCTGATCGGGGAACCGAACCTGCCGGCGCTGGTGGCGGCCGACGCGTCCAGCCTGTACGCGCGCAACGTGCTCGACTTCCTGAAGCTGATCGTCGACAAGGAAGGCCGGCTGGTGATCGACCGCGAGGACGAGATCGTGCGAGCGGTGCTGGTCTGCATGGATGGCCAGGTACTGCGCAACGAACGCACATAACGATACGAGGAGGGGACGAGCATGGAAATCAGCCATACCATCATCAACCTGATCATCTTCGTGCTGGCGATCTACGTCGGCTACCACGTGGTCTGGACCGTCACGCCCGCGCTGCACACGCCGCTGATGGCGGTGACCAACGCGGTGTCGGCCATCATCATCGTCGGCGCGATGCTGGCGGCCGGGCTCACCGAGGGCATCACCGGCAAGGTGGCGGGCACCCTCGCGGTGGCGCTGGCGGCCGTGAACGTGTTCGGCGGCTTCCTGGTGACCCAGCGCATGCTGGAGATGTTCAAGAAGAAGGCGCCCAAGCCGCCGTCGAAAGGCGCCGATACGCAGGCCGGCGCCGCGCTGGATGCCGCCAAGGCCAGGGAGGCAGCATGAACGCCATCAGCATGAACATGGTCACGCTGTTGTACCTGGTGGCCTCGGTGTGCTTCATCCAGGCTTTGAAAGGCTTGTCCTCGCCCTCGTCGGCGCGCATGGGCAATGTGTTCGGCATGAGCGGGATGGCCATCGCGGTCCTGACCACGATCGCGCTGATGTTCAAGCTGAAGGAGCAGATCGGCAGCGGTGGCATGGGTTTTGGACTGGTGCTGCTGGGCGTGGTGGTCGGCGGCGCGATCGGCGCGGTGGCGGCGCGCCGGGTCGAGATGACCAAGATGCCGGAACTGGTGGCGGCCATGCACTCGCTGATCGGCCTGGCGGCCGTGTGCATCGCGGTGGCCGCCGTGTCCGAACCCTGGGCCTTCAACATCGCCGAGCGCGGCGCGGCGCTCCCCTTCGGCAACCGGCTCGAACTCTTCATCGGCACCTTTGTCGGCGCCGTCACCTTTTCCGGCTCCGTGATCGCCTTCGGCAAGCTGGCCGGCAAGTACAAATTCCGGCTGTTCCAGGGCGCGCCGGTGCGCTACCCGGGCCAGCACATCATCAACCTGCTGGTCGCCATCGCCATCGTGGCGCTGGGCCTGGTGTTCTGCTTTTCCGACGGCACCGCACCGGCGTGGACGCCCTACATCGTGATGGCCGTGCTGTCGTTCGCGCTGGGCGTACTCATCATCATCCCGATCGGCGGCGCCGACATGCCGGTGGTGGTGTCGATGCTGAACTCCTATTCCGGCTGGGCAGCGGCCGGCATCGGCTTCTCGCTGAACAACTCGATGCTGATCATCGCCGGCTCGCTGGTGGGCTCCTCCGGCGCGATCCTGTCTTACATCATGTGCAAGGCGATGAACCGCTCCTTCTTCAACGTGATCCTGGGCGGCTTCGGCGGCGAGGCTGCCGATACCGGCGGCGGCGCGGCGAAGGAGCAGCGCCCGGTCAAGTCCGGTTCGCCGGAAGACGCCGCCTTCATCCTGCAGAACGCGGAATCGGTGATCATCGTCCCCGGCTATGGCCTGGCGGTGGCGCGCGCCCAGCACACCGTCAAGGAGCTGGTCGACAAGCTGACCGCCCACGGCGTGTCGGTGCGCTACGCGATCCACCCGGTGGCCGGGCGCATGCCGGGCCACATGAACGTGCTGCTGGCCGAGGCCGAGGTGCCCTACGACCAGGTGGCGGAAATGGAAGACATCAACGGCGAATTCGGGCAGACCGACGTGGTGCTGGTGCTGGGCGCGAACGACGTGGTGAACCCGGCGGCCAAGGACCCGAAGTCGCCGATCGCGGGGATGCCGATCCTGGAGGCCTACAAGGCCAAGAGCATCATCGTCAACAAGCGCTCGATGGCCTCGGGCTATGCGGGGCTGGACAACGACCTGTTCTACCAGCCGAACACGATGATGGTATTTGGCGATGCGAAGAAGGTGATCGAGGCTATGGTGAAAGCGGTGGAGTGACACGGATGCCGTTGAGCGCATGGACAGCTTGCTAACACACGCTCAAGGCTTCGAGCGCCAGTCATTAATTGAATCAAGGATAAAATAGTGCTTTAAAAGCAACATCTGTTACATTTGGAGAGCTTCTGCGGACTTTTTTTGAGCATAATCATATGCGTATTGGGTAAGCAAATGCGCCATGCTTGTTGCCGCATATTCATAGAAGTCCATGTAATCATCCTTGTTTCGACCTGAAGTACTTGAAGCCGAGTCCAATCAATGGCTCGGGACCGTACGGCTTGCCCAACCAATTTCGATCTGGCTGATTGTCTGTGTTTCAGGCCTTCTGGCCACCAGCTTGATTGCATATATAGCGCTCGGCAATATCACGCGAAAAGCACATGTGACAGGTATAACTGTCCCTATCGCTGGGACCCTGACCATTGCCGTCCCGGCGACCGCGATTCTTAAAAGCGCATTCGTCAAGGAAGGACAAAAAGTATCCAAAGGGCAGATCCTTTTCGAACTGTCCACGGAACGCATGAGCGATAGAGGAGAACTGACAAAGCTGGTTGCAGCTCAACTGGCAAGCCGTCAACAAACGTTGGAGTCCGAGCGTGGAACGAAAAATGATCAATACAGGGACAAAAAGCGGGCCTTGGCGGAACGCAGGAATAATAGCGAAGCCGAGCTGACACAACTGGAGCAGGAAATAAGACTTGCCGAGTATCGGGAAAAACTGGCCGAACAAAGTGTTGATAAATACAAAGTACTTGAGAAGGGTGGATTTGTATCATCGGCGCAGTCTCAACAGAAAGAAGAGGACCTGATCGACATTCGCTCCCGAATGATGTCCTTGAAACGTTCCAAGGTCCAGCTTGGGGCAAACCTGATTTCTCTTCAAGCAGAAGCACGAGATCTTGAAAGTAGTCACGCTTCTGAGCTGGCTCAACTAGATCTTTCGGAAGCAACGGTACGCCAGGAAATCGCTGAAAATGAAGGACGTAAGTCACTCTTCATCGTGTCCCCACAAGCCGGAATAATCTCGACAATTACTTATAGCCCGGGGCAGTCGGTCAGCGAGGGTCAGGTAATTGCAAACCTGATCCCGGAAGCGGGCAATGGCCAAGCCTCAGCCGACATCGAGGTGCATCTTTTCGTCCCGAGCCGAAACGCTGGTTTCATAGAGGTCGGCCAGCAGGTCAATATTCGATACGAAGCCTTTCCGTTCGAAAAGTTCGGACTACAGGAAGGCATTGTAACTGCAGTTAGCACGACGCCTTTTGCACCTGCAGAATTGCCAAGCAACTTAGCCAGTACCGTCCTCGGGAATGCACAAAAGGTGCAGGGTATGTCGGCATCGGAAGGGCTCTATCGCGTCAAAATCGGATTGCAGCGTCAGAGCGTGACGGTATATGGCCGGGAGCAACGTCTTAAGCCAGGTATGACACTCGAAGCAGATATTGCGCAGGATTATCGCAAAATTTGGGAATGGGTAGCCGATCCTATCTTGGCCGCGTGGCATCGATAGGAAACAGAGACGATGAAGACAATATTGCAATCCGAAGCAAGTGAGTGTGGGCTCGCGTGTCTCGCCATGATCGCTTCTTATCACGGACATCAGACCGATCTGCAGGAACTGAGAAAACTTTTCTCAATCAGCTTGAAAGGCGTCACATTGGCCCAGTTGATGCGCCATGCAGCCTCGCTGCAGTTCTCCTGCCGCTCATTGCGCCTGGAAATAGACGAGTTGCCTCAACTAACGCTGCCTTGTATTCTCCACTGGAACCTTAACCACTTTGTCGTGTTGACGAAGGTGACGAAGGCCATTAATGGCAAGATTTTTGCCCATATCATCGATCCAGCCGTAGGCGTGCGAAAAATCAGTGCGGCCGAAATTTCTCAGCGGTTCACGGGGGTCGCATTAGAACTCGTTCCGTCTCCAAAGTTCGTCACCAAAGCGCCCCCGCCCCGCATGCCTGTTACCGAACTGACCGGCAAGATTGTCGGGTTGCGCCGGGCGGCGTTCCAGCTGATCGTGCTGGCATTCGTGCTGGAGCTGTTTGCAATCGTAATGCCACTTTTCAATCAGTTTGTTACAGACGAGGTCATTGTCAGTGCCGACCGTGATTTGCTACGTCTGCTCGTCATCGGATTTGCCATCCTGATGCTTACACAGACCGCGATCAGCCTCGCACGCAGTTGGATCCTGATGAGGTGGAGCATCGACATAGGTCTCCAGTGGACCAATCGTGTGTTTTCGCATTTGCTGAGGTTGCCAATCGCATTTTTCGAAAAGCGTCATCTCGGCGACATTACATCCCGGTTCGCCAGTATTGGCGCAATCCAAAGCACCCTTACCGGCCTGGTCATAGAAAGCGCTCTTGATGGGTTGATGGCTGTGCTTGCCTTGGCGATGATGCTACTCTACTCCTTAAAGCTCAGCGCCGTTGTAGCCGCAGGCTGTGCAAGTTATGTCGTACTGCGCCTGCTTGCCTATCACCCTTTCCGAGAAGCATCACAAGAAAAACTCGTTCTTTCTGCGAAGGAAAACAGCAACTTTATTGAAACTCTGCGTGCCGTTACCCCGTTAAAGTTGTATGGGCGTGAAGCAGAAAGACAGGGCCGATGGCTGAACTTGCGTCAGGACGTTATCAACCGCGATGTCAAGACGCAAAAAATGGGAATTATATTTAAGGTGAGCAATACCTTAATTTCCGGATCGCTTTCGGTGGCGATGTTCTATATTGGAGCTGGTGATGTCATCGATCATGCTCTCACGATCGGTATGTTACTGGCGTTTAGTAGTTACGCAGCCACTTTCAGTAGCAGGTTTTTTAGTCTGATCGACACCATAATCGGTGTGCGGATGCTGCGCTTGCATACTGAACGACTATCTGAGATCGTATTGGAATCTGCCGAGCCTGAAGTCGAGATGGAAACCGATCTTTCGCGTCTGGAGCCGAGCATCACATTGCAAAACGTGAAGTTTCGTTATGCGGACGGCGAGCCATGGATTTTAAATAGCATTAATCTTCATATACCTGCGGGACAATGCCTGGCTGTGATTGGCAGCAGCGGTTGCGGAAAATCCACATTGTGTAAGATTCTGTTGGGTTTACTGATGCCCACAGAAGGTGAGGTATTGTTAGATGGCATACCAATACGGCAGATAGGTCTGCGCGCCTATCGGAATCTTGTCGGCACTGTGATGCAGGACGACATCCTCCTCTCAGGCTCAATCAATGACAACATCAGTTTTTATAGTGAAAGTGTCGATCATGCGAGGATAAGACATTGTGCGCAGCTCGCTGCCATACATGATCAAATCGCTGCAATGCCTATGGGTTACCAGACATTGTTGGGTGAAATGGGCGGTAATCTTTCAGGCGGGCAGAAGCAAAGAATACTGCTTGCCAGGGCCTTATATAAGAATCCGCGTATTCTGGCACTCGATGAAGCCACCAGTCACCTGGATGTCGCGAATGAGAAAAAGGTTGCCTGGGAACTGAGTAAGCTTCGGTTGACGCGTATTATCGTGGCGCATAGGCCTGAGACCATTAATATGGCAGAGCGCGTGGTGGAAATGGCAGACGGGACAATACACGAGGTTCGGAATAACTCTGAGCGCACGGAGATGATGGCGGCTTGAAAGATGTCGTCGTCTCTCGATGTCATATGTTTAATACGGTTTTATAGAACAACTTCAAGCGAATAAAAAATTGGACAAAAAGAAAATTTAAAATTAATATTTGCGCACTGGCAATTCGCTAGTAACAAAACGAAGGAGATATATAGTGAGAATTATTAAGCAATCGGAAATTGAAGCTGTTAGCGGTGGTTCACTCCCGGCGCTGCTTACTGTAACGCCAGACGATATGTGCGGCTTGGCGGGCGCGGCAGGTAAAGATATTGGTTCCAAAGTCGGCGGTGCTATGGGCGGTACGCTCGGTACCGTATATGGTGTTGAAGTCGGCGGCACGATTGGCGCTGCAGGCGGCGCCCTTTTTGGTGCGCCCGAGGCTGGGGCCCTGGTAGGTGCTGCTGTTGGCAAGAAGTACGGCCAGCAGGCAGGCAAGGCGGCGGGAGGCTATGCCGGCGGCAAAGTCGGGGAAAGCGTGGGCGACTTCGCCTGTGGTCTGGAAATGGATTATATTCTGGGATCCAGCACCCGTGATGGCTCAAAGTCCGGCCAAATGGAAATGGCTGAAGAAATGATGATGACTGCTTAATCATGACCATTGAAGAGTGCATGGACGTTTGTCCTGCACTCTTTTTTGATGGATGATTCATTATTCCCATTACCGATAGCGAAGACCCGAGGCATGCATTTTACTGAAGTTGTCATCAAATTTTGGCGCGTGCTCTGGTTCGTGGTATTTTTCCTGGGCTTCAGTGGAGCTCATGCTCGACAGTATGATAATGATGGGCAGAATGCGCCGCCATCAAATAACGGAATTTTATTTTCGCTGGAAAAAAATGGCAGGAAATCGTATATTCTTGGCACAATTCATTCCGGATTCTCGAGCCAGCAGGCGTTGGGCAGCAATATTCTCGATGTCCTCTCCAAGGTCGACGATATCTATCTGGAAGCTGACATTTCTGATGACAAGAAAAGCAATGATGCGATCGAAAAATATGGAAGCGACCATGATGGCCCAGGTCTGCGGCACCTAATCGGCGACGAAAAATTTGAGACGTATTTTCGTTTCGCAGTAATCCAATACCAGATTTTTACACCAGGCCAGTTTCAACGTATTCGCCCCTGGCTGCTTGCAATGCTTTTGCCAGTGGCTAATCGCAAGGGTGATCAGGCGGGTCTCTTGAAATGGGGTACAGAGGCCCAGTTGGTGGAATATGCGCACATCAATAAGCTGCCGATCCTCGAAATCGAAGGCTTTGAACATCAGTTTCTAGTCTACAATTCAATGGATGAGCAGCAGCAGCGAGACTATCTGGATACCTATGTCAGCGGGATCTTGCAGCACGTAGCCTATGACAACTTTCGTCGGGATGTAGAGGCGTGGACAAATGCGTCGTATGCCGATCTGGAGAAAAACTGGAGCGGCCGCAAGCTACGCACCGACTTTTATTCGCGTTTTCATGTTGAAAAAGTCGTAGAGGAAAGAAGCGCTTATTTCTCCAGGAGAATAGCTGCTGCAACTAACATTCCAAAAACTCATTTGTTCGCGGTCGGGGAACAACATCTTGTTGGGGAACATAGTCTTGTCAATAACTTGCGGAAGCAGGGCTTTAAGCTAAAGTTGTGTATGCCAATCCAGGAGTGCTTGGAAGGCGTCATAAAAAAAGTGAATAGATGACAAGGAATGTGTAGAAAGTGAAGACTTTTTTGCTGTGGGCAATTCGGCTTTACCAACGTTATATATCGCCTCGTAAAGGGTTTTGTTGTGCCCACAAGGCGATTGTCGGCGGACGGTCTTGCTCCGCATTCGCCTACATCGCTATTCGCCGTGCGGGCGCATGGCGTGGGGTTTCGCTTTCCCGGCAACGCCAAAAAGCTTGCGCGAGATCTTTCGCTCGAACAAGCGAGCGACGTACCTCGTTAATCCGGGGTACGCCTGCGGAAGCAGGTTATTGCGCCCCCGGCGAAGCGCTTGATGCCGGCGCCTGTGCCCTGGATGTACTTAGAAATTGTGACCCTCTTGTCATGATAACAAGCGACGATCAAAATAACGGCAAAAAAAGTCGCGACAAGTGATCTTTGGTGCTTGGCCCGCTGCCATCAGCCCTTATGCGCCACGTCGCCCGAACATCATAAATTCCGCCAACAACATACGCGCCGGCTTGACGGTATCCAGCGCCGCCAGCGTCAGCCCGAACAGCGACTGCAGCGGCCCGGTGTTGGCGAACACCCGCGCCATCGTATCGGTGGCGCGGATCACCATGCCGCGGTCGCGCTCGCGCTCCCGGGTGAAGCGGTCGAGTGCCGCCGGCGCCAGGTCGCGCGCCAGCAAGCGTGCCAGCACCGCCGCGTCGCGCAGGCCCAGGTTCAGGCCCTGGCCCGCCACCGGGTGCAGCGTCTGCGCCGCATTCCCGATCGCGACCGTGCGCCCGGTCACGCGCGGATCGGCGTTCAGGCCGAGCGGGAAGGCGACGCGTTCCGACACCCGGGTAAAAGCGCCCACGCGCTCGCCGAAGGCCTCGCCCAGCCGGGACAGGAAATCGTCGGCGCCCAGGTCCAGCAACTGGTGCGCGCGTTCCGGCCGCACGCACCAGACCAGCGCGTACTGGTGGCCGTCCGCGCCGTCCTGCGGCAGCAGCGCCAGCGGGCCTTCGTCGGTAAAGCGCTCGAAGGCGCGGTGGGCGATCGGGGCGCTGGTGGAGACGCGTGCGATGACGGCGGTCTGGCCGTAGTCGCGCGTCTGCTGTCGGGTTTGCGTGTCACGCTGCTGTTCGCCGAAGGTGCCGCCCTCGGCCTGCACCGCCATCTTCGCGTTCAGGGTGCGGCCGTCGTCCAGGTGCAGGGTCACGGCATCCGTAGCTTCAATGATGGACGTCACGCGCACCGGACGCAGCACCTGCACGCGCTCGCGTTCGCAGGCGCGCGACAGCGCATCGACCACGTCGCCGTAGCGCGCGACGTAGCCCAGCGCGTCGACGCCGTGCTCGCTGCGGTCCATCATGCTGCGGCCCAGGTGGCCGCGGCGCGAGACGTGGATCTCGTGGATCGGGGTGGCAGGCAACGGCCAGGCACCGACGTCGTCCAGCAGCATGCGACTGCCCCAGGCCAGCGCGATCGAGCGCGGGTCCGAGATCGCCTGGCCCAGCGATTTCGCATCGACCAGCGCGATGCGCTCGCCGGGAATGCCGCGCCTTGCCATCAGCGCCGCCAGCGCCATGCCCACCGGACCTGCGCCGCAGATCGCCACGTCCACCTGTATTACTTCCTGCTCTTCCGTCATGCGTTTCCCTTGCCAACCAGCGCTTCGATTTCGGCCACCGATTTCGGCGCCGCCTCGGTGAGGATGCGGTAGCCGCCATCGGTGACCACCACGTCGTCCTCGATGCGGATACCGATGTCCCAGAACTGTTCGGGCACTGTAGCAGAAGGGCGCACGTAGATGCCCGGTTCTACCGTGAGCGTCATCCCCGGCACCAGCTGCCGCGAAGGCTTGCCGGGGGCGGCCAGGTCGCGGTAGGCGCCGACGTCGTGCACGTCCATGCCCAGCCAGTGGCCGGTGCCGTGCATGTAGAAGGGCAGGTGGGCTTTCTCTCCGATCGCGTCGTCGACGCTGGCGAAGCCGGACACCAGCCCCAGGTCGAGCATGCCCTGCACCAGCACGCGCAGCGCCGCCTCATGGATGCCGCTGTAGGGCTGGCCCGGCACGACGGCCTCGAACGCCGCCTGCTGGGCCGCCAGCACCAGCTCGTACAGCGCGCGCTGCGGACCGCTGAAGCGGCCATTCACCGGGAAGGTGCGGGTGATGTCGGATGCATAGCCATCGAGCTCGCAGCCGGCGTCGATCAGCACCAGCTCGCCGTCACGGGTCTGGCGGTTGTTGGCGTTGTAGTGCAGCACGCAGGCGTTGGCGCCGGACGCGACGATCGGCGTGTAGGCCGGGAACTGGGCGCCGTTCCTGCGGAATTCGTACAGCAGTTCCGCTTCCAGTTCGTACTCGAACACGCCGGCGCGGGCGGCGCGCATGGCGCGCGCATGCGCCTGGCCGGAGATGATCCCGGCGCGCAGCATCAGCGCCTGCTCCCCGTCGTCCTTGATGAGCCGCATCTCGTCCAGCAGCGGCAACAGGTTGTGGTAGGCGGCGGGCGCGGTGACGCCGCTGCGGGCTTGGGCGCGCACGGCCTTCATCCAGTCGCGCACGCGGGCCTCGAGCGTGGGATTGCCGTCCAGCGCGTGGTACAGGGCGGGCACGTTGGCCAGCAGGCGCGGCATGCGGGCGTCCAGCTCGGCGACGGGCCAGGCTTCGTCGAAGCCGAAGGCCTCGCGCGCGGCCTCGGGGCCGTAGCGGTAGCCGTCCCAGATCTCGCGCTCCGGGTTCTTTTCGCGGCAGAACAGGATGGCTCGCGAGCCCGCGGGCGCCCCGCCCTCGGTCTCGCGATCTTCGCTT
>CAJYQM010000091.1 GCA_913777025.1 uncultured Massilia sp.
CCCAGGCCGCCGGCCAGGTTGATCACCTCACCGGTGAGGTAGCCGCCCTGCGGCCCGGCCAGGTAGCACACCAGGTTCGCCACTTCCTCGAGCGTGGCGATGCGCCGGATCGGGTGCAGGTTCAGCAGCGCCTCGGGCTCGCCTTCGCCCAGCACGTCGGCCGCCATGTCGGTCGGCATCACGCCCGGCTGGACCACGTTGGCGGTGATGTTGCGTCCGCCCAGGTCGCGCGCCACGCCTTTCGCATAGCCGACCAGCGCCGCCTTGCTGCCCGCGTAATCGGCGGCGCCGGCGAAGGGCACCAGGGTGCCGAGCAGCGAGCCGATGAAGACGATGCGCCCGCCGTCGGACAGCACCGGCGCCGCCGCGCGCGTCACCGCGACCGTACCCATCACGTTGATTTGCCACTGGCGGTCCAGGTTGACGGTGTCCAGGGCGGGATCGTCGACGGTCTTGCCCTGCACGGCGATCGCGGCATTGTTGACCAGGATGTCGAGCTTGCCGAAATGGGCGATGACCTGGTCGATCATGGGCCGGGCGGCGGTGCTATCGGCCTGGTCGCTGCGGATGGCGAGCGCGCGCACGCCTTTGGCTTTCAACTTGTCGACGACGGCATCGGCCTTGTCCCTGGAGGCGACGTAGGTGATGGCGACGTCCGCGCCCTGGTCGGCGAGCAGCTCGGCGGTGGCCGCACCGAGGCCGCGCGAGCCGCCGGTGACGAGGGCGACCTTGCCCTGCAAAATCTTCGACATGCTTGTCCTTTCCTTGAACGGTTATTCCGTAACGTATGTTACGATAACGGCCAGTATATAATTCGGAAAGACGCTGTCAAGATTTTTCGTAACACTCATTATTGAAAGGTGGACGCATGGGACGCCATCGCGAATTCGATGTGGACAAGGTGCTGGACGCGGCATTGTGCGTGTTCTGGCGCAAGGGCTACGAGGGCACGTCCTACGTCGACCTGACCCAGGCCGCCGGTGTCGAGCGCCCGGCCCTGTATGCCGCCTTCGGCAACAAGGAGGCGCTGTTCCGGCATGCGCTGGCGCGCTACCACGAGCGCTATCTCGACTTCATCCCGCGAGCGCTGCAGCGCCCGAGCGCGCGGGAAGTGGCCGCGCAATTCCTCTACGGGACCGCCGACCTGCAAACGCGCTATCCCGAGCACACGGGCTGCCTGGGCGTGAACGGGGTGATGGCGGGTTCGGACGATGCCGAACCCGTGCGGCAAGCCCTGATCGATTTCCGCGCGCAAGGCGAGACGCTGCTGCGCGAACGCTTCGAGCGGGCCAGAAAGGAGGGCGACCTGCCGCCGGACGCGAAGCCCGATGCGCTGGCCGCCTTCGTGATGGCCGTCACCCATGGCATGGCGGTGCAGGCCAAGGCCGGTTTCAGCCGCGCGATGCTGGAAGCGGTGGCCGAGCAGGCGCTGTCGGCCTTCCCGGCACCGCAGGCGCCGGCGGCACGCTGATCATTGGCCCGGCGGCGGCTCCCACAGTTCGACCTTGTTGCCCTCCGGGTCGATGACCCAGCCGAACTTGCCGAACTCGCCATCCTCGACCTTGTCCAGCACCTGGCAGCCTTCGCTGCGCAAGGCCTGGAGCAGGGCGGTCAAATCGTCGACGCGGTAGTTGATCATGAAGGAGGCCGTGCCGGGTGCGAACTGATCGCTGCCGGCCTGGCCGACCGACCAGATCGTCGTGCCGCCCGCCGGCTCGCCGGCGCCGTCGCTCCAGCTGAAGGCCGCGCCGCCCCACGCTTGCACGTCGATGCCGAGATGGCGCCCGTACCAGGCGCGCAGCGCGGCCGGGTCCCGCGCCTGGAAGAAGATGCCGCCGATGCCGGTCACACGTTTCATGTCACGCCCTCAAGCTAACGCGCCGGCGCTCGCGCGCCGACTGGTAGATCGCTTCGATGATGCGGATGTCGCGCAAGCCTTCCTCGCCGGCGACGATGGGTTCGCGGTTCTGGATGATGCACCGGGCCAGGTGGTCGAGCTGGCCGGCCCACATCGTTGCTCCCGCTCGTTCTCCGACTGCGGGCGGCGGCGTGACCGGTTCGCCGAAGCCGCTGCCGACGCGCAGCTGGATGCCGCGGTAGCTGGTCGCCGGCTCCAGCTCGATGCGGCCCTTGTCGCCCATCAGCAGGATCTGGTTGCGGTTGGCGCTGTACATCGACATGCACGAGCCCAGCACGCCGGACGGGAATTCCAGTTCGAACTCGATCATGTCCTCGACTTCGCGGAAGCGCGGGTCGCTGCGGTCGGTGCGCTCGGTGGCGTAGACCGACACCGGTTCTTCCCCGGTCATGTAGCGCGACGCGTTCAGCGCATAGATGCCGATGTCCATCAGCGAACCGCCGCCCGACATCGCCTTCTTCAGGCGCCAGGCCGACGGGTTGCCGGCCACGAAACCGTGCTCCGAGCGGACGTAGCGCAGCTTGCCGATCTCGCCCGCGCGGGCGCGCCGGATCGCTTCCAGGTTGTTCGGTTCGAAGTGGCAGCGGTAGCCGATCATCAGCTTCTTGCCGGCCTTCTTGCACGCGGCGATCATCGCTTCGCACTCGCTCGACGACACCGCCATCGGCTTTTCGCACAT
>CAJYQM010000092.1 GCA_913777025.1 uncultured Massilia sp.
ATGGAGACACCGTGAACAAACGACGCATACTGCTTGCACTTTTCCTCATCTACTTCGTGTTCGCGATCCTGCTCAACAGCGTGGGCACCGTGATCCTGCAGGTGATCAACAACTATGGCGTCGACAAGGGCGCGGCCAGCGTGCTGGAAGGCTTCAAGGACTTGCCGATCGCGCTGGTCTCCTTCCTGGTGGCAGCGTCCCTGCCGCGCTTCGGCTACAAGAAGGCGATGCTCGCCGCGCTGGGCATCGTGGCCCTGGCCACGCTGGCGATGCCGCTGGTGCCGGCCTTTGCCACGGCCAAGCTGCTGTTCCTGTGCGTGGGCGTGGCCTTTGCGCTGGTCAAGGTGTCGGTGTATTCCACCATCGGGCTGGTGGCCCAGGACAGCCGGCAGCATGCCGGCATCACCAACCTGCTGGAAGGCTTCTTCATGGTCGGCGTGCTGAGCGCCTACTGGCTGTTCAGCCTGTTCATCGATTCCGCCGACCCGAAGTCGACCGGCTGGCTGGACGTCTACTGGCTGCTGTCGGCCCTGTGCGCCGCCACCTTCCTGCTGGTGCTGTCCACGCCCTTCGACGAGCGCGGCGCGGCGGTGCCGGACAGCCGCGGCCCGGTCGCCGACTTCGTCGCCATGCTGCGCCTGTTCATGCGCCCGCTGGTCTGCGTGTTCGTGCTGACCGCCTTTTTGTACGTGCTGGTGGAGCAGGCGCTCGGCACCTGGCTGCCCACCTTCAACAACGAAATCCTGAAACTGCCGGCGGCGATGAGCGTGCAGGTCACCGGCATCTACGCCGCCTGCCTGGCGATCGGCAGGCTCTCGGCCGGCGTGATCATGCGGCGCCTGCCCTGGTACCCGGTGCTGAGCGTGTGCATGCTGGCGATGGGGGCGGTGGTGCTGCTGGCCCTGCCGCTGGCGCGCGACATCGCGCACGATCCCCGCATCGGCTGGTCGAGCGCGCCGCTGGCCGCCTTCGTGTTCCCCTTGATCGGCCTGTTCATGGCGCCGATCTACCCGGGCATCAATTCGGTGATGCTCAGTTCCCTGCCGCGCCACCAGCACGCGCCGATGACCGGCCTGCTGGTCATCTTCTCGGCACTGGGCGGCACCACCGGCTCGATGATCACGGGCTACGTGTTCGGCCGCTTCAATGGCCACTTCGCCTTCTACCTGACCCTGGTGCCGATCGTGCTGATGCTGGCGAGCCTGTATGCCTTCAAGCGCCAGGTGGAGCGCCGCCCCGCGGCGGCGCTGCCGGAAGCCGCGGGCGCCGCCTAGGACGGCTTAGGCCGGGCGGCCCGACTGCAGGGCCGCGATCCGCTCCTCGATCGGCGGATGGCTGGAAAACAGCGCCAGCGCGCCGTGGCCCGAGATGCCGAAGGCGGCCATGTTCTTCGGCAGTTCGCCTTCAGCCAGGCCGCCCAGGCGGCGCAGGGCCGCGATCATCGGCTGCGGGCGGCCGAGGATGCGCGCGGCGCCGCTGTCGGCGCGGAATTCGCGCCGGCGCGAGAACCAGGCGACGATGATGCTGGCCAGGACGCCGAACAGGATCTCGCATACCACCACCGTCACCATGTAGCCGATGCCGGGGCCGTGCGCTTCCTCGTCGTCCTTGCGCAGCGCCTGGTCGACGAAGTAGCCGACCACGCGTGCCAGGAAGATCACGAAGGTGTTGACCACGCCCTGGACCAGGGTCAGCGTCACCATGTCGCCGTTGGCGATGTGGGCCACTTCGTGCGCCAGCACGGCTTCGACTTCCTCGCGCGACATCGCATCGAGCAGGCCGGTCGATACCGCCACCAGCGACGAATTCTTCGTGGCGCCGGTGGCGAAGGCGTTCGGGGCGCCTTCGTAGATCGCCACCTCGGGCATGCCGATGCCGGCTTGCCGCGCCTGCTGCGCGACCGCATGCACCAGCCAGGCTTCGACGCCGTTGGCCGGCTGCGCGATGACGCGGGCGCCGGTCGACCACTTGGCGATCGGCTTGGACAGCAGCAGCGAGATGAAGGCGCCGCCAAAGCCCATCAGGGCGGCGAAAGCGAGCAGCATGCCCAGGTTCAGGCCGTTCGCGGTCAGGAAGCGGTTCACGCCGAGCAGGCTGGCGCTGACGCTCAGCACCAGCATGATGGCGACGTTGGTGAGCAGGAAAAGAATGATGCGTTTCATGTCAGGTCTTCAGTCAAATTGTTGGGAGGGTCACTCGGGCAGGGCTTGCGCGGCCAGGCGCCGGATCGCGACCCGGGCGATGCGCCGGTCGGCCACCGCCGTGACTTCGTAGCGCAGGCCGTCGGCTTCGATGGCGTCGCCGGGCGCGGGGAAGGACTCGAAGCGCGCCAGCAGGAAGCCGGCCAGCGAGGCATAGGCGTCGTCGCCGGGCACCAGGCTGTCGGTCTCGAGCAGCTGGCCGAGCTGGTGCAGGTCGGCGCCGCCGTCGGCGTCCCAGCGGCCGGGCGCCGTCTGGCGCACGGCGGGTTCTTCGTCCTCGTCCGGGAATTCGCCGGCGATGGCTTCCAGCAGGTCGACCGGCGTGAGCAGGCCCTGCAGCGCGCCGAATTCGTCGGCCACCAGCACCGGCTGGCCGTGGGCGCGCTTGAGCGCTTCCATCGCCTTGAGCACGCCGGCGGTCTCGGGCAGGATCATCGGCGCTCGCAGCGGGCCGCCGGGCGCATCGTCGATACGCCGGTGCAGGATCAGCGCGGCGATCAGGTCCTTGGTGCGGGCCATGCCGACGACTTCGTCGATGTCCCCGCGGCAGACCGGGAGCTGGCTGTGCGGCGTGGCGTAGAGCTGGGCCAGGATGGCGTCCGCATCGTGCTCGAGGTTAACCCACGACATGTCCGCGCGCGGCGTCATGATCGAGCGGATCGAGCGGTCGGCCAGCGCCAGCACGCCGCTGACCATGTTGCGCTCCTCGACGCCAAAGGCTTCGGCAGCGGCGGCCGGCTCGCCGTCT
>CAJYQM010000093.1 GCA_913777025.1 uncultured Massilia sp.
GCCAAGAACATCGCCGAATACGTGATCTACGTGGTCGAAGGACGCGATATCCGCCATAGCAAGATCTCCGGGGGAGATCTTGCACCAGCCCCGTCTTCACGCGCGGAAGGGTGATCGATGGCGGCCAACACGAGCGTATTGATCGTCGAGGATGAACCGGCCATCATCGAGCTGGTCAGTTATTCGCTGCGCGAGACCGGCTGGGAAGTGCGCACCGCGTCCAGCGTCGCGGCGGCCTGGGATTCCATCGTGCACGGACGCCCGGACCTGTTGCTGCTCGACTGGATGCTGCCCGACCAGAGCGGGCTTCGCCTGCTGTCGCGCCTGCGCGGCGACCGCGATTTCCAGGACATCCCGGTCATCATGCTGACCGCCAAGAGCATGGAAGAGGACAAGATCGCGGGCCTGAACAACGGCGCCGACGACTACGTCACCAAGCCCTTCTCGCCGCGCGAGTTGCTGGCCCGTTCCAAGGCGCTGCTGCGCCGGAAAAGCCCGCACCTGGCCGAGGCGCCGCTGTCGGCCGGCCCGGTCACGCTCGATCCGGCCAGCTGCACGGTCACGCTGGAAGGGCGCCAGCTCGACATGGGCAATGCGGAATACCGCCTGCTCAAGTTCCTGATGGCGCACCGCGAGCGCGTGTTCTCGCGCAGCCAGCTGCTGGACAAGGTCTGGGGCGATGCCGCCGCGGTCGAGGAACGTACCGTCGACGTCCACGTCCTGCGCCTGCGCAAAGGCTTGAAGGAAGCGGAAAAGCTGATCAAGACGGTGCGCAGCGTAGGCTACATGCTGACCGAGAAAGAGCTTTGACTTGAATCCGAAACTGCTGTTCTGGGTGCCGGCCATGCTGCGCCTCGGCCTTCTGCTGGCCGGTTCCGGCGTGGTCTGGTGGATGGCCGGGCCGGTGGCCGGCCTAGCGCTGGCGCTGGCGACCGTCCTCGTGCTGCTGTTCATGCAGCTCTCCTACCTGCACCAGCTGGGCGAATGGCTGGATCATCCGCACTCGAGCCGCCTGCCGGACGGGTGGGGCGCCTGGACCGAGGTGTTCGCGCGCCTCTACCGGCTGCGCCGCGACGACGAGCGCCACCAGGACGAACTGGCCGAGTGGCTGGCACGCTTCCGCCAGGCCATGCACCTGCTGCCGGAAGGCGTGGCCATCATGGACGACGTGCTGCTGCTCGAGTGGTGCAACCCGGCGGCCGAACGCCACCTCGGCCTGACGCTGGAGCGCGACAAGGGCCGGCGCGTGACGAACCTGATCCGCCATCCCGAATTCATCGACTACATCATCCTGGGCCGCTACGAGCAGCCGCTGACGCTGTCGATCCGCGGCCGCAAGCTGGTGGCGCAGATCATCCCGTTCGAGAACCGCCGCCAGATCCTGGTCACGCACGACGCCACCGAGAGCGACCGCATCGAAGCGATGCGGCGCGACTTCATCGCCAACGCCTCGCACGAGCTGCGCACGCCGCTGACCGTCATCGTCGGCTTCCTGGAGATCGCGATGGGCGACCCCGGCCTGGACGAGCGCACCCGCACCGCCCACCTGACCCTGATGACGGAACAGGCCGAGCGCATGCAGCGCCTGATCGAGGACATGCTGACGCTGTCGCGCCTGGAATCGGACGAGTACCCGCTCAAGCGCGAACGCGTGGACATCGAGGCGCTGGTCGAACAGGTGGCGAACGACGCGCGCGCGCTGTCGGGCGGGCGCCATGCCGTGGAGTTCAGCGTCGACGGGCCGGACGTGATGGGCAGCCTGGACGAGCTGCGCTCGGCCTTCGGCAACCTGGCCAGCAACGCGGTGCGCTATACCCCGGCCGGCGGCACCATCCGGCTGCACTGGCTGCGCGGGCCGAACGATTTGCGCTTCGAAGTCTGCGACGACGGCATCGGCATCGACGAGCAGCACATCGCGCGCCTGACCGAGCGTTTCTACCGCGTCGACAAGAGCCGCTCGCGCGAGACGCAGGGAACGGGGCTGGGGCTGGCGATCGTCAAGCACGTGCTGCTGCGCCATGGCGGCAGATTGAGCATCCGCTCGACGCCGGGGAAGGGCAGCGTGTTCACCGCTTCCTTGCCGAACACCTCCTTGCCCGGGTGATCGCTTAGCGCGGGCTTGAGCGCAAGCGGGCCCCGGGCCGGGAACGGGTTACAATCTGCGCTTTACCCGTTCCCCGATTCCCGCATGACCATCTCCCGCCGCTCCACGCTCTCCGCCCTGGCCGCCGCGATCCTGCTGGCCGGCTGCGGTTCCAACCCGCCCGCGCCGCCGCAATCCAGCGCCCCCGCTCCAGCGCCCGTCGCGCCTGCCCCCCGCCACGTGAAAATCGGCCTCGCCCTGGGCGGCGGTGCCGCGCGCGGCTTCGCCCACATCGGCGTGATCAAGGCGCTCGAAGCCCAGGGCATCGTCCCCGACATCGTGGTCGGCACCAGCGCCGGCTCGGTGGTCGGCGCCATGTACGCCGCCGGCTACAGCGGTTTCCAGCTGCAGAAGATGGCGCTCGAGATGGACGAGGCCTCGATCTCGGACTGGGCATTGCCCTTCTTCAGCAAGGCCCCCGGCGTGCTGAAGGGAGAGGCGCTGCAGTCGTACGTCAACAAGACGGTCAAGAACCAGCCGCTCGAGAAGCTGAAAATCCCGTTCGGCGCCGTCGCCACCGACCTGAAGACCGGCCAGCCCATCCTGTTCAGGCGGGGTAACACCGGCCTGGCCGTGCGCGCCTCGTCGAGCGTGCCGGGCGTGTTCCAGCCGGTGGCCATCGGCGGGCGCACTTATGTCGACGGCGGCCTGGTGGCGCCGGTGCCGGTGCGCTTCGCCAGGGAAATGGGCGCCGAATTCATCATCGCCGTGAACATCTCGAGCGCCACCGAAGCCCAGGCCACGGCCAGCTCGGTCGACGTCCTGATGCAGACCTTCACCATCATGGGCCAGCGCATCAACCAGCTCGAACTGAAGGATGCCGACGTCGTGATCACGCCGTCACTCGGCACCATGGGCAGCGCCGACTTCAATGGCCGCAACCTGGCCGTGCTGGCCGGCGAGCAGGCCGCCGCATCGGTGATGACGCAGTTGAAGGCGAAATTGAAGGCCCGGCAGCTGAGCCCCGCACTCCTTACCACTCGTTAAACCAGGAAAGACAAGGAAATACCATGCAAACGAAGCCCGTCCTGACGTTGGAAGACGTCAAGAAGATCGCCGCCGCCGCCGAGCAGGAAGCCGTCACGAATGACTGGAAGGTCGCGATCGCGATCTGCGACGACGGCGGCCATCTGCTCTGGCTGCAGCGCCTCGACGGCGTCGCGCCGATCTCGGCCCACCTGGCGCCGGCCAAGGCCAGGACCGCAGCACTCGGCCGTCGCGAATCCGGGATCTATGAAAAGATGATCAACGAGGGTCGCTACTCCTTCCTGCGCGCGCCGGAACTCGACGGCATGCTGGAAGGCGGCGCACCGATCGTGGTCGACGGCCACACGGTCGGCGCGGTGGGCGTCTCGGGCGTGAAGTCGGCCCAGGACCTGCAGATCGCCAAGGCCGGCATCGCCGCGCTGGGCCTGTAAGCCATTTT
>CAJYQM010000094.1 GCA_913777025.1 uncultured Massilia sp.
CCAGCGGCGGCGCCAGCAGCGCGCCGATCGAGGAGCCGATGTTGAACCAGCCGATCGCCACCGAGCGTTCCTTGGCCGGGAACCATTCCGTGGTGGCCTTGACGCCGGCCGGGATGCCGGCCGCTTCGGTCAGGCCCAGCAGGCCGCGGAAGAAGGCCATGCTCTGCCAGCCCGAGGCCAGCGCCGCGCTGGCGCAGGCCAGCGACCAGGCCAGGGCGAACACGGCGAAACCGATCTTGGTGCCGATCGCGTCCAGCACGTAGCCGGCCACCGGCTGCATCACGGCGTAGCAGATCTGCCACGCAACCACGATGTACGAGTACTCCTTGGTGTCGATGTGCAGGTCGGCCATCATGGTCGGCGCGGCCACGGACAAGGTGTTGCGCGCCAGGTAGTTCACGATCAGGCCTAGCGTGACCAGGCCGACCATCCACCAGCGCATGCCCTTCATTTTGCTGCTCATATAAGTCCCCTTGATTGCTCATTTGCGCGTCTTCAGGCGCGCAAGGTCCCGGGCTGTTCGGCGCAAGGCGCCTCAGCCTCTGTGGAATCGTCGATGTGACGGCGCTCAGCCCAGCAGTGGGCGGATCCCCTGCTCCCTGATCCGCTCGAGGGCGGCGGTGACGGCGCCGGCCAGGCCCGGGACCGCGTTCAGGTCCCTGCCCCACAGCGCCGCGTTGGCGAGCCAGCCGGACGCCAGCCGGGCCATCGACTGCTCGCCGCTGTCGACCTTCGGCCAGGCATCCTTGAACCAGGCCAGGATGGCCGGGTCGTCGGCCAGCTCGATCACGTCGCCGCGGTACAGCACCATGGTCGCGGCCAGGGCCAGCACCAGGCGGCGCGGCAGGCGGCCGTCGTTCAGCTCGGCGTAGCGCAGGATCTGCGGCATCACGCGCGCCGCGAACTTGCTCCAGCTGTTCAGGGCGATCGAGGCCAGGCGGTGGTGGATCGAGGGGTTGCGGAAGCGCAGCAGCACGTCCACGGCAAAGGCGTCGAGTTCCTCGCGGTCCATCTCCAGCGCCGGGATGATCTCGTCGGCGATGGCCGCGCGCAGGAATGCGCCCACGGCGGCGTCGTCGACGGACGGGCCGACGGCTTCCAGGCCGGCCAGCAGCGCCACCGGCACCAGGGTCGTGTGGCCGCCGTTCAGGATGCCGACCTTGCGCTTCTTGTACGGGGTGATGTCGTCGACCAGCTTGACGTTCAGCTTGCTGCCTTCCAGCTTCAACTCGTCGCCGACCCAGGACGGGCCCTGGATCACGAACAGGTAATAGTATTCGGCGGCCACCAGGAAGGGATCGTCGTAGCCCAGCTCCTGCCGGATGCTATCGGCGTCGCCGGCCGGGTAGCCGGTGACGATGCGGTCGACCAGGGTCGAGCAGAAGGTGCAGGCGCCCTCGATCCAGGCGTCGAAGGCCGGGTCCAGCTGCCACAGGCGCGCGAAGTGCAGCACGGCTTTCTTCAGCGCCGGGCCGTTCTGGTCGATCAGTTCGCACGGCAGCAGCACCAGGCCCTTGTCCCGCGCGCCGCCGAAGGCTTCGAAGCGCTTGGCCAGGAGCTGGGTCAGCTTGGCCGGGAAGGTGCTCGGGGGTGCGTCGTCGAGACGGTCGGTGTCGTTGACGGCGATGCCCGCTTCCGTGGTGTTCGAGACCACGAAGCGCAGGTCGGGATTGCGCGCCAGCGCCAGGTAGTCGGCCCAGCCGCTGCCGGGATCTATCTCGCGCTGCACGCATTCGACGGTGCGGTAGTCCTTGACCGGCTGGCCGGCCTCGTCCAGGCCGCGCACCAGCACGGTGAACAGGCCGTCCTGGGTGTCCAGCAGCGGGGCCGAATTGCCTCCGGGCTTGCCGCCACGCGGACGCACGATGACCACGCCGGCATCCAGGCCGGTGCGCTCGTTGAGCAGGTCGACCTGCCAGTCGAAGAAGCCGCGCATGAAGTTGCCCTGGCCGAACTGGAGGATCTTGATGGGCAGCGCGTACGGGGCGCTGCGTTTTAATTGTTGCATGTCTCTTTCCATTCTCCGCGCGTTCACATCAGAGGGAGATATCGCGCTTCCAGAAGATGAAGTCGTACTGCTGCAGGCGGTCCGCCTTGCAGGTGTACTTGCCGCCGGCGGTGGCCACCACCATGTCGAACAGGCCGCGCGCCACTTCCGGCAGCGGCTTGCCTTCGATGACCGGACCGCAATCGTAGTCGATCAGGTCGGACAGCTTGTTGGCGACGCGGGTATTGCTCGAGATCTTCAGCACCGGCACGATCGGGTTGCCGGTCGGCGTGCCCAGGCCCGTCGAGAACAGCACCACGTTCGCGCCCGAGGCCACGATGCCGGTGACGGATTCGACGTCGCCGCCGGGTGTGCACAGCAGCGACAGGCCCGGCTTGTCGGTCTGTTCGGCGTAGTCCAGCACCGAGACGATGGGCGAGGTACCGCCCTTCTTGGCGGCGCCGGCCGACTTCATCGCATCCGTGATCAAGCCGTCGCGGATGTTGCCCGGGCTCGGGTTGTCCGCGAAATGGGTGCCGACCGCCAGCGCGCGCTGCTCGAAGTCGCGCATCATGCCCAGGAAGCGGCGCTTGTCCTCGTCTTCCACGCAGCGCTCGATCAGGTTGGCTTCGACGCCGCACAGCTCCGGGAACTCGGCCAGGATCGAGGAGCCGCCGACGGCGACCACCATGTCCGACACATAGCCCATCGCCGGGTTGGCGGAGATGCCCGAGAAGCCGTCCGAACCGCCGCATTTCACGCCGATCTTCAGGTGCGACAGCGGGACCGGCCGGCGCACGACCTTGTTGGCTTCCTTCAGGTGCGACAGCGTGTCCTGCAGCACCGCCTTCATCATCTTTTCTTCGCTGTCCCACTGCTGTTGTTCATAGATCAGCACGGGCTTGTCGAAGTTGGGGTTCTGCCTGGCCAGCGCTTCCTTGAACATGGGGATCTGGGCGTTCTGGCAGCCCAGCGAGAACACGGTGATGCCGGCCACGTTCGGGTGGTCGGCATAGGCGGCCAGCACGCGGCACAGCGAACGGGCGTCGGCACGGGTGCCGCCGCAGCCGCCGTTGTGGGTGATGACGCGCACGCCGTCCAGGTTCGGGAACGGACGCACCACGGGCTTGGGCGCTTCCATGTCCTCGCCCAGCAGCTGGAAGGTCAGCGAGGCCAGGTCGTCGGTCGCATAGCCGAGCGGGCGCTCGAGGGCGTTGCGCAGGTGCTCGACGTTGCGGTTCTCGCAGAACACCAGCGGGAAGATCAGCCAGTAGTTGGCGGTGCCCACGCGGCCGTCGGCGCGCACCACGCCGTCGAAGGTGGCGCCGCCCAGGTCGGCCACGTCCGGCGGGGTCCAGGTGTAGGGCTCGTTTTTTCCCACGAACTCGCCGATTTCCACTTCCGCCGCTTCGTGCGCCAGGTTCTCGGTGGTGACCGCCTCGCCCTTGCGGATCGGCTGGGTTGCCTTGCCGACGGTGACGCCGTACATGGTCAGCAGCTCGCCTTCGGCAAAGGCGCGGCGCGCCAGCTTGTGCTTGGTCTTCACCGCCGTGGACACGAGGATGTTCTCGTCGTTCCACGTGACGACGTCGCCCGGGTTCAGGTCGGTCAGGGCGACCAGCATGCTGTCGTCCGGATGAATGCAGATTACTTTTTGCATG
>CAJYQM010000095.1 GCA_913777025.1 uncultured Massilia sp.
CAGCTGCATGATCGCCAACTGCTGTGCACACTTCGTAACGTCCAGCATCCAGGGAAACTGTTCGCGCTTGATGCTGTTGAGTTGACGCCGCAACGCCGCCTCGTTCGGTGGTTTCAAGGTGGGATCAACCTTGGATGCCGCATACTGGCGTCCCCATTCTGCCAGTGCCCAGTTATAGGCGAAGCGTGCCGTGCCCGCCGCCCGCGCGAAGTAGGTGCGCTGCACATTGTTCAGGTCGAGTCGGATCTGGTGTGCTAGCAGCATGACACACATCCAACGCCACCATGGCGTAAGTTCCGCATTATCATGGCTCCGAATCGTCTCATCCAATATCAGCGTGTTCGTATTGGATGAGACGGTGTAGATATGATTAAGTTCTGGCCTTGCAGTTAAAACCCCTGCCGCCGAGGGAGCCCGAGCTCGAGGATTGCTGCGGCACCGGTTGCGTGCTGTGCGTGTTCGACGCCTACCAGATCGCGCTGGACAATGACGAACTGGCCCTGAAAGCCTGGCAAGCGCGGCATCCCGACCAGGCCGGCTAGCGCACACTGTTGCCTGTCTAACAATCAGGCATCGCCCTTCGTCATTACAATGCTCGCATGTACAAGCACGTGGGGAGCGTGTCATGTTCGATATGGATCTGCCCTGGTGGGAGTTTATTGCGCGCGGCGCGCTGGTCTACCTTGCCCTGCTGGCCATGGTGCGCCTGTCCGGCCGGCGCACGATCAGCCAGCTGACGCCTTTCGACCTGCTGGTCGTGATGCTGTTGTCGGAGGCGGTCTCGAACGGGCTGTCGGGCGGCGACGATTCCGTCGCCGGCGGCCTGATCATCGCGGCGACCCTGATCGTGCTGAACGCGACCATCGGCCACCTCTCGTCCCACAGCCGCAAGATGGAAGCCCTGTTCGACGGCGAACCCGTGCTGATCGGGCGCGACGGCGTGTTCTTCGACAAGATCGTGCGGCGCAACCGGGTCGGCGAGTACGACATCGAGCAGGCGCTGCGCGAGGCCGACTGCGCGCGCCACGAGATGCAGTGCGCCTTCCTCGAAGCCGGCGGCAGCATCACCATCCAGAAGCGGCCGCTGTCCGGCACATAGTTCTGTTTGTAACTCTCCCATAGGCACTATCTCAGCCGTACGGTGCGAGCGTGCCCGCTCACCTGATGCTAAGTTTTCTTCCGCACTCCAGGACGGAGTGCGTTGCAGAGCTGATGTTCAACAGGAGAGTTCCATGAAACATGTTCTGTCTGTCCTAGCCCTTGCGGCGGCCGCCGGCGCGGCTGCCCCAGCCCTCGCGCAGACCGCCGGTCCAACCTACCGGTCGATCGCGAGCGGACCATCGGAAAGCCCGCCCAACGCGTCCTTCGGCACCAGCCTGACCACGATCGAGATCGACGACAGCAAGATCCTGATCGACACGCCGTTTCGCGACCTGACCGGCACCACCACGATGGCGCATCTTCATTGCTGCACCGGTTCGGCCTTCACCGGCACCGCAGGGATCGCGGTGCCGTTCGAGGGCTTCCCGACCGGCGTGAAGGCCGGTACCTACAGCGCGTCGATCCCGATGTTCGAAGAAAGCTCGTATGATCCGGCCTTCCTGGCGGCGAACGGCGGCACGGTCCAGGGCGCGGCATCGGCCCTGATCGCCGGCGTCAATGCGAATGAGGCCTACGTCAACATCCACACCTCCGCCTACCCGGATGGGGAAATCCGGGGCTTCCTGGTGGCCGCGCCGATTCCCGAACCGGCCGAGTGGGCCATGCTGGGTGCCGGCCTGGCCGGCCTGTTGTGGATGGGGCGGCGTCGCCGTGAGGAGGACTTGCCGCTGGGCTTGAAGACCTAGGCGCCGGCCTTCGACGCGGGGCGGAGTCAGTGCGCCCCGCGTGCGGCAAGCAGGCTGGCCCATGCCGGGACCGCCGCTTGCCAGAACGCCGGCAGCGTCGCGCCCGGCCCGATGTCCAGGCCGAGGAAGCGCGAAGCGTCGCGCAGTGCCGCGACGGCGCCGGCTTCGTCGCCCGGCTGCACGGCCAGCGCACCGGTCTGCTTGGACAATTTCTCGCCATGTTCGTTGCGCAACACCGGCACGTGCAGGTAGCGCGGCGTCGGCACGTCCAAGAGGCGTTGCAGGTAGATCTGGCGCGGCGTCGAATCGAGCAGATCCGCGCCGCGCACCACGTCGGTGACGCCCTGCTCGGCGTCGTCGACCACCACCGCCAGCTGGTAGGCCCAGAAGCCGTCGGCGCGCTTGAGCACGAAGTCGCCGGACTCGCTCGCCAGGCGCTGGCTGACCGTGCCGGCAAAGCGGTCCTGGAAACTGATGACATCCTCGCCCGGCTCGGGCACCCGCAGGCGCAGGCTGCGCGCCTCGCGGCCCGGCGCCAGGCCGTGGCGGCAGGTGCCGGGATAGATGGCCGCGCCGTCCGGCCCGACACCCAGGCGCGAATCGGCGATCTCGCGCCGGTTGCAGCCGCAGCCGTAGACCGTGTCCGCCAGCCGCGCGCGCGCCGCCTCATATAAATGCTTGCGTCGGCTCTGCCACACGACTTCGCCGTCGGGGTGCATGCCGAGACGTGCCAGCAGCGCCAGGATGCCTTGCGCGGAACCGGGCACGGCGCGGCCCTCGTCGATGTCTTCGATGCGTACCAGCCAGGTGCCGCGGTGGGCGCGCGCGTCGAGGTAGCTGGCCAGGGCCGCGACCAGCGAACCCGCGTGCAGCGGACCGGTGGGCGACGGGGCGAAACGGCCGACGTAAGAGCCTTGGGAATGGATGCTCACTTCTTGAAACTTGGACGAAATCGGATGCGCCACCTTAGCACATCGGCACAGGTGCCGGGCCGTCCGGCCCTTGCTCGCGCCGTTGCCGGGTTCGGCAAGTA
>CAJYQM010000096.1 GCA_913777025.1 uncultured Massilia sp.
GAGCCTGGCATGGGCTTACGAGCAGCGGCAGGAGGACCAAGACAAGAGCGTTTCGCTCATGGCGCCCAAACCTCAGCACAAGACCTGCTTTGCCCCGGCGATATCCTGCACCGACTCCCCGTGGACCAGCAAGCGCAGCAGCTCGAATTCCCGCGGTTTCAGCTCATGCAAGGCATCGTCACCCTCCGCCGACGCGGCGTCCAGCATGTCGCGCGACAGCACCCGCCGTCCACCCATCACGCCGCGTATCCCGTCGATGACGTCTTCCGGTTCGCTGCACTTGGTCAGATAGCCGTGCGCCCCCGCTTTCAAGGCTTGGGCAAGGTGGCCGGCACCATCGTGCATCGACAGCACCAGCACGCGCAATGGCGGCAGGCGCGCCAGCATGCCGGCGATCGCTTCCAGTCCGCTGCTGCCTTTCAGGCTCAGGTCGACGACGGCGACGTCGGGCCGCACCCGCTGCACCAGGGCGTTCGCCTCCTGGACCGTGGCGGCTTCACCGACGACTTCGAAATCCGGCTCGGCCGACAGCAGGCGGCGGTAACCGCTGCGCACGACGGCGTGGTCGTCGACCAGCACGATGCGGATCATGTCATCGCTCCGGCAAGGACGCACTGTGCCTTTTCGGCCGCGGCCGGCAACGGGAAAACGGCGCGCAGGCACAGACCGCCGGACGGGGCAGGCAGCAACTCGAGTGCGCCATCCGCCATCCCCATCCGCTCCTGCATCCCGAGCAATCCGCCGTGCCAGCGCAGGCCCTCGGGTAAACCGCGGCCGTCGTCGACGATTTCGAGCGCGAGCGTGGCAGCCTCGCACCGCATGCGTACCGTGCAATGGCGGGCACCGCTGTGGCGCACGACGTTGGTCACGGCTTCCTGCACGACCCGGTAGACCGCGAGCGCCATCGCATCTCCAGTCTGCGGCAGCGAGGGCTGCAACTCGAGCGTGAATTCGATGTCCGTATGGCGCCCGCGCCAACCCTGGACCAGTTCGCGCAGCGTCTGCGCCAGCCCGCCGGCGTGCAGGCCGTGCGGCCGCAGCGTCTTGAGCATCCCCCGCAACTGTTCGCTGCAGGTGCGCAGCTCGCGCCGCAAGTCCCCGGCACATTCGGTCACGGCGCCCGGCGACAAGCGGGCGGCGTTGCGGGCCAGGTGGGTTGCCGTCACGCTCAGCGCGGTCAGCGTCTGGCCCATCTCGTCGTGCAGCTCGCGCGCCAGGGCACGGCGTTCCTCTTCCTGCACCTCGATCAGCCGGCGCGCCAGCCCGTGCTGGGCGGCGCGCGCCTCGCGCAATGCGGCCGCCAGGTGATCGATGGCGCGCGCCACGCGGCCGAATTCGCGAAGGGCAAAGGCGGGCAGGGCGGGATCCGGTTCTCCGCGCGCAAGGCGATGCAGGCTGGCTTCCAGTTCGCGCACCGGCGCCAGCGCCCGGTGCGCGCACCACCAGGCGACCGCCAGCGTTGTGCAGGAAAAGAACAGCAGGGTGCTCAATATCTGAACAGTGTCGCGCAGCCGTTCATCGATTTCGGAGCGCGGGTTCGGCGCAATGTACAGCACCTGGCCGCCGATGCGGATCCGCTGTTCGCTGCGCTCGGCCGGCGCCAGTCCCAGCCCGGACAGCAGCGGATGAGGCGCCCGTGACGAGGGCGGCTGGCTCGCCGTGCGGACGCTCAGGTGACGCAGCCCGGCCTGCGCCAGGCGCGCATCCAGCGCCTGTCCGGCGCCGGGCCAGCTGTCTGCGGCGGCGAGCAGGACGTTCACCAGGCGTGTCGACGCCTCGACTTCGGCCTCGATGTCGGTCCTTAGCGAAAGCAACTGGATGACGGCGGTCATTGCCAGCAGGCTGCCCAGCAGCAGGCCGAGCATGCCGGTCAGGCGGCGGCGCAGGTCCATGGATCTCCTCATTTTGTCGTTTTATCGGGATGGATTTGCAACTTCCATGCCAAAGCGATGACGGTGCAGGTCGGGAATTTTTCCCTAGCCGCGTCCCCGGCTTCCTTGAATAATCGGCAACGAGGAGGCCGGACGAGCCGCCCGACAAGGAGACCCAACCATGAGACAACGAACGCAAGCCCGGCGACCGGGACCGCGACCGGGCCTGCACCTCATCGCCGCTACCGTCGCGGCGATCTGGCCCGGGATGCCGGCCCGGGCGGCGCAAGACGGACCGGGCGCCATCCCGAGCGTCGACATCATCGGCACGATGCCGCTCCCCGGGCTGAACCTGCCGCGCGAACGCATCCCGGCCAACGTGCAGACCCTGGACAGCGCCGCGGCGACGGGACCGGACAGCGTCAACCTGAGCGACGCCTTGAATCGCCGCCTGGGCAGCGTCTTCGTGAACGAGATCCAGGGCAATCCCTTCCAGCCGGACATCAACTTCCGCGGTTTCACGGCGTCGCCGCTGCTCGGTACGCCACAGGGGCTGTCCGTCTACCTGGACGGCGTGCGCATCAACCAGCCCTTCGGCGACGTCGTCAGCTGGGACCTGATCCCGCGCGCGGCGATCGCCTCCGTGGCCCTGATGCCGGGCTCGAATCCGCTGTTCGGCCTGAACACGCTGGGCGGCGCCTTCTCGATCCGCACCAAGGATGGCCTGCATGCGCCCGGTACCTCCGTGCAGCTGCTGGCCGGCAGCCACAGTCGCCAGGAGCTGGTATTCGAGCACGGTGGCCATGACCCCAGCGGCTGGCACTGGTATGCCACCGGCACCGGCTTCAAGGAAAGCGGCTGGCGCGATGCGTCGCCGACCCGGCTCGGCCAGCTGTTCGCCAAGGCCGGCTGGAGCGATGCGAGGACGAGCCTGGCGCTGAGCGCCGCGCTGGCCCCCAGCCGCCTCACCGGGAACGGCTTGCAGGAACAGCGCCTGCTGGCGCGCGACTATGCCAGCGTCTACACGACGCCCGACCAGACCCGCAACCGCTCGTTGCTGTTCAACCTGGCCGGCAGCCATGCGCCCAGCGACGACGTCCAGCTGTCCGGCAACCTGTATTACCGCAAGATCCGCACCGCCACCCTGAACGGCGACCTGAACGACGATTCGCTCGACCAGTCGGTCTACCAGCCCGGCGCGGCCGAACGCGGGGCGCTTGCGGCGGCCGGCTACACCGGCTTTCCGACGGGTGGCGCGAACGCCGCCAACACCCCGTTCCCGTCCTGGCGCTGCATCGCCAACGTGCTGCTCGAGGACGAGCCGGCCGAGAAATGCAACGGCCTGCTGAACCGCACCGACAGCCGCCAGCACAACGACGGCGCCAGCGCCCAGGTCACGCTGTCCGGCCTGCTGGGTGGCCGCAGTCACCAGTTCACCTTCGGCGCGGCGTACGACGCCAGCCGCGTCGACTTCCGCCAGTCCTCGCAGTTCGGCTACCTGAATCCGGATCGCAGCGTGACGCCGGTCGACTTCTTCGCCGACGGCAGCGAGATCGACGACGACGGTACCCCGGTCGATGCCCGCGTCGACCTGCTCGGCCGCACCCGCACCGCCAGCGCGTTCGCGAGCGATACCGTCAGCCTCGACGCCGCGCTGCACCTGACCCTGTCCGGCCGTTACAACCGCACCAAGGTGCACAACCGCGACCGCATCCTGCCCGGCGGCGGCCCCGGTTCGCTCGACGGTGACCACCGCTTCAGCCGCTTCAATCCGGCCATCGGCCTGACCTGGGGCACGACGCGCACGCTGAACGCCTACGCCGGCTACAACGAAGGCAGCCGCACCCCGACGGCGGTGGAACTCGGCTGTGCCGATCCGGACAACCCGTGCAAGCTGCCCAACGCGATGGCGGGCGACCCGCCGTTGCGCCAGGTCGTCACCAGGACCTGGGAGGCGGGCTTGCGCGGCACGGTCCGGGGCATGCGCTGGAACGCCGGCATGTTCAAGGCCGACAATGCCGACGACATCCTGTTCGTGGCCGACAACGCGGCCGGCTTCGGCTACTTCCGCAACGTCGGCAAGACCCGGCGCCAGGGCCTGGAACTCGGACTGGAGGGCGGGGCCGGCGTCCTCGACTTCTCGGCCAGTTACACCTGGCTGGACGCGACCTTCCGCAGCCCCGAAGTGCTGAACGCGGAAGCCAACAGCAGCGCCGACGACGACGGCAACATCGCCGTCCGCGCCGGCGACCGCATGCCGCTGATTCCGCGCCACGTCTTCAAGGGCAGGGTGGAGTGGCGCATCGCGCCGGCGTGGTCGATCGAGGGCGGCATGCAGGCGGTATCGGGATCGAACGCGCGCGGCAACGAAAATGGCGGCCACCAGCCCGACGGCGCCTATTTCCTGGGCAGCGGCAGGTCGAGCGGCTACGCGGTGTTCGATCTCGGCACCACGTATGACCCGACGCCGCGCCTGCGCTTCTTCGCCCAGGTGAACAACCTGTTCGACCGGCGCGACGCGACCGCGACCCAGCTGCACGCCCCCGGCTTGACTGCCGAAGGCAACTTCATCGCGCGGCCGTTGTCAGGCGCCGGCGACAACAGCAGCGTGGTCGCCTCGACCTTC
>CAJYQM010000097.1 GCA_913777025.1 uncultured Massilia sp.
GCCGTGGCCCATCGTCCTGGCGGCGGCTGTCAAGCTGCTGGTGTTCCTGGCCTATCTGCGCGCCTGCTACCGGCTGGTCGCGCGGGCGGCCGGCCATCCGCTGGCGGCCGGCCTGCGCCGCCTGCTGGGCATCTGGCTGGTGGGCGGCGTGCTGAGCGTGGCCGCGTTCGCGCTCGACCTGGCAGCCGTGACGCTGCCGCTGTCATCCGATGAGGTCGGCGCGCTGGTGCTCCTGTATTTCCTGTACGCGACCGGCTGGCTGGCGATCCGCCAGCCGCTGGGCTACCGCATGCCAGTACCGGAACCGCTACCGGCATCGGTCCCGCTGACGGAACCCGAAGCGCAGCCCGAACCGAAGCCGCGCTATGGCGACCGGGCGCTGCCCGATGCCCAGCGCGCCGAATTCCTGGCACGCCTGGAAACCTGCATGGAGGGCGAGCAGCCCTGGCGCGACGGCGAGCTGAAACTGGAAACGCTGGCGGCGCGCCTGGCGATGACCCCGCACGAGCTGTCGCAGCTGATCAACAGTGCTTGCGGCGCCAATTTCCAGGATTACCTGAACCGCCACCGGGTCGAGGCGCTCAAGGGGGCACTGCACGATCCGGCGCTGGCGGACGAGACCATCCTCGACCTGGCCTTTGCCGCCGGTTTCAATAGCAAGAGTGCCCTCAACCGGGTATTCAAGGCGCATGCCGGGGTGACGCCGGGCGAATTCCGGCGCCAGGCCGGGTCCCGGATCATGAATCGGGACCCGGCCATGCCCGTGCAACCCGCCGGCGCCGGTCCCGGATCATGATTCGCGGCGCCGCCCGGCGGTGGCGGCGCCAGACTGGGGACTCCCGTTTCAACGAACCATCTGGAGTCCTGCATGAAGTACAACATCGTCCTCGCCGGGCTGGCATTGCTGGCCGCACTGCCACCGTTCGACGCCAAGGCCACCCCGGCCGCCCCGGCCGCGCCGTCTGCGGAAGTGGTCTGGATTACCAACGTCAAACTGGTCTCGCCCGAAAAGCTCGACCGCATCGAGCCGGGCAGCGTGCTGGTCAAGGACGGCCGGATCGCCGCCGTCCAGCGCGGAGCCGGGCAGCGCATGCCGGCCGGCGCGCGCCGCGTCGATGGCCAGGGTTATTATCTGACGCCCGGCCTGATCGATTCCCATGTCCACCTGCATGCGGTGCCAGGCATGAGCGTGGAGCAGATCCAGGGCCAGCGCGCGCTGGCCGAGGCCTATTATCGCCAGCTGCCGCGCTCCTTCCTGTATTACGGCTACACGTCGGTCATCGACCTGGCGCTGGCCGACAACAAGGTCGTCGACGATTTCCGTGCCGCGCCCCTGCATCCCGACCTGTTCCATTGCGGCCAGCCGCTGGTGATGGCGAACGGCTACCCGATGGCCTTCCTCTCGCCGGCCCAGCGTTTCAAGACCTTCCCCAACACGATCTACGATCCGGCCCAGCCGACCGAGGTGCCGCCCGATTACCGTCCCCAGGACCATACCGTGCAGGCCGGCGTGGCGCGCATCAAGGCAAGCGGCGCGGTATGTGTAAAGACCCACTTCGAGCGCGGCTTCGGGCAGGAGCGCAAGCTGCCGGTGATGAGCCCCGCCATGTACGCCGAGGTGGGCGCCACCGCCAAGGCCAATGGCCTGGTACTGGTGACCCATGCGAATTCCCTGGAAGCCCAGAAGTTCGCCGTCGATGGCCACGCCGACGTGCTGGCCCACGGCATGTGGCACTGGGGCAGCCTGGACAAGCAGCCCGGCCTGCCGGAAGAGATCCGCGCGCTGCTCGAGCGCGTCGCCGACGAACGCATCGGCTACCAGCCGACCATGCAGGTGCTGGCCGGACTGGACGCCTATTTCCAACCCGACTACCTGCGCGACCCCCGCGTGCGCAAAGTGGTGCCGGGTGCCCTGGCGGACTGGTTCGCGACCCCGGCGGGTCGCTGGTTCAAGGAAGAACTGGCGGAAGGGGCCAGCGATCACGAGGTGCTGGCATCGAGCGAGGTGGTGTTGCAACGCCTGCGCCGGGTCGTGGGCTACCTGGCCAAACGCGATGCCAACTTCCTGTTCGGCACCGATACGCCGTCGTCGCCGACCTACGGCAACCTGCCCGGACTGAACGGTTACCTGGAGATGCGGCAGTTGCTGGGCGCCGGCATGTCGCCGGCCCAGATCTTCCGCGCCGCCACCATCAACAATGCGCGCGCTTTCCACGTCGACGACCGGGTCGGCACGATCGAGCCAGGCAAGCAGGCCAACCTGCTCCTGATGAAGCATTCGCCGCTGGAAGACGTCAAGGCCTACGACAGCATCGTCACGCTGTGGGTGGGTGGGCGGCAGGTCGAGCGCGAACAGCTGGCCGCGTCGCGTTGAGTCCGCTCAGCGGATGCGCTTGCGCACGCACTCCACGTAGGCCTCGGTATCCGGCTGCGTGTTGTGGCGCTGCGCCGACCAGATCATCTCGCCCAGGCATTCCATGATCTGGTGGTGCGCCTCGTGCTCGCCGATGCGCGCCGCCAGGCCTTCGTAGGCGGCGCGGATGCCGCGTGGCTGGTCGATCGAGACCTGCTCGGTGATGGACAGATGCATCGACAGGTGCAGGAAGGGATTCGGCTGGCCACCTTCCACGGAATAGTCGCGCGCGACCGCTTCCTCGGCGTCGGACAGCGCCTCGTGGTATTCGGGATGGTGATCGATCCAGTCGGCCGCGATCGCATCCATCGGGGTCAGGATTTCGCCGGCGCGGCGCTTGCGCAGGGCCTCGCAGAAAAAGCGGCGGACGTCGTGGGAAGAAGGGGTGAACATGATGGTGCCTGCAAAAGAAACAGGCACCATTGTAGCGCGCCGGCAGTTTAGACGCCGGGCATCTCCAGTTCCAGGCTCCCGTGGAAGGGCACTTGCTGCCAGCGCGCGTTCAGCGCCAGCGCCTGCTCGAACATCGCCGTGCCGCAGCCATCAGGCAGCTGCGGCACGCTGCGGCCGCGTACCTCGCAGGCGCTGCGCACGCCGTCGAGGAACAGCGCATCGTCGAACATGGCGCTCCACAGCTGCGCCTGCAGGCTTTCGACGACGGCTTCGGCGTGGATCGCCTGGTCGGCCACGTCCCGGCTGGCCGGATCGTGGGTCTGCGCCATGGTCCAGCCGATGTCGGCGCCGGCCGCGACCATGCCCAGGAAGCCGTGGCGCCAGCCCAGCGCCGACTCGACCACGTAATGCACCAGGTCGTGCGGCAGGATGCCCTGGCGCGGCATCGCGGTCGAGGTCTCGCTGCCGTCGCGGCGCATGCAGCGCAGCAGGTCGAGCTTGTCGGTGCGTCCCTGGCGCCGGGCGATGAGTTTCATGAGGCCTTGACTTCCGGTCCGGGTACGGCGTCGGTATTCGGTGCGGCCGTCGGCTTCTGCGTGCCGCAGTGCGCCCGCACCGTCGCCAGCAGCGATTCCGCACGCGCCTTGTCGCCCTGCGCGGCATGCCATTCCGACATGTAGCCGTTGGCCTGGCAGCCGTGCGCGCGGGCGGTCTTCGGCTCCTTGCCGGCCTGGTCGAGCAGGCCGGCGGCGTCCAGCTTGCCGAGGTAGAACTCGGCGATCGGGAAGGGCCAGTCATCGTCCTGCTGTTTCTTGAGGCTGGCCTGCAGCTCGCTTTTCGCCAGCTCGGCCTCGCCGTTGCGCACGCGCGCGTTGTACAGCCACAGCGGTGCGTAACGCTCGGCCGGCAGTTTGTCGAGGCCGGCCTGCAGTTTCGGAATCGCGTCCGGCGCGTGGCCGGTCTGCAGCAAGCGGCGGCCTATCATCAGGTTGGCGTGCGGCTCGCCGCCGGCGGCGGCTTTTTCCAGCCAGGCATCGGCTTGCGCCTTGTCGCGCGCGACGCCGCGGCCGTTACCGTACATCATGGCCACCGTGTACTGGGCGTCCGGGTTGCCGGCTTCGGCTTCGGCGCGCATCCACGGCTCCAGGCCCCTGCTGCGCGTGAACGGCGTGCCGCCGGTGTAGGCGATGTAGAGCTTGCGCTGGCTCATCGCGAACAGCACGCGGTGGGCGCGCAGGAAGTCCTGACCGAGCAGCAGGTCGGTTCTGATCTCGCCCTGGCTGTCGAGGATGCCGATCTCGGCGTCGCTGATGGTTTCTTCCGCGATCTTGATGGTCTTGAAGACGGTCGTCCATTGCGGCGCGCGCTCCGAACCGACGCCGACCAGGTAGCCCGCAGTCTTGACGTCGGGGCCTTTCAAGTCGATCCCGAGGCGCTTGGCGGCGCGCGCGGTCATGGCGGTGTGGTGGGCGCCGGTGTCGATGATCGCATCCAGCTTGGTGCCGTTGACCAGGACCGTGAAGTGCGGATTCGGGCTGGTGTCCGAATTGAAATCGAAAGGCACGACGATCGTGTCTTCCTTCCAGATAGCCAGGTCGGTCTTGTCGCAGTCGCGCTCGCGGAAGAAGCGGATCTGCTTGGCCTGCAGGTCCACTTCGAGGTCCGCCTGCAGCAGGAAGGGCGCGCCGACGATGGCATCGAAGGCGGGCGTGAGGTTGGCTTCGCCGATGACCAGCAGGGAACTCGAGCGGCGGGTCCTGGTCGGCCCCAGCACGATCTCTTTCACGCGCGCGCCGTACAGCCGGGTCCAGCCGCCGATCCCTTCGGCGCTGCGGCCGGTCATGTGCAGCGCGAGGTCGCGCCGGGTGGCGCCGTTCATGGTCAACTGGGTCTCGAAGGCACCCGTATCGACCAGCATGGTGGCGGGCATGCCGTTGATGCTGCCGTCGACCGCCGGCGCCAGGCCTTCGCCGACGTAACGGATCGGCAGCTTGGCCACTTCGACGTAGAGGCACTTTGGGGCCTCGTCGGCATGGCAGGCCAGGGGCAGCAGGGAAAAAGCGAACGCCAGGGCGGCAGCGAGTTTCATCGGTGCATATTCGGAATCACGATACAGATGATTCTACTGCTCAAGCTTGTAAAGATGGCAAGCTTAAAATGCAAAAAGGCAAGCGCGGCGGCGTTTCTGCCGCGCTTGCCTTTCTTGTGTTGCGTCTACGCTACTTTTGGTAGCGAATTCTCACTCTTTGTCACGCGCCAGGACCAGCTTGGCGCTGCATGACGCATCGGCGATTGCCTTGCTGGCCGCCACCACCGCCTTGCTGCTGGCATTGGGTGCCGGCCTGGCCGACTGGCTGTTGCCGCTCTGGCTGCGGCGCTCGTGCGGCTGGCGCAGGTAGCGCGAACTGTGGCGCCGTTCGCCATTGGCGGGCCAGGTCAGGAAGCGCGACAGTTCCTGCAGCGCGCGCTGGTAGACATCGCGCTTGAATTCGATCACCACGTCCAGCGGCACCCAGTAGTCGTGCCAACGCCAGGCGTCGAATTCGGGATGGTCGGTCAGGCGCAGGTTGACGTCGTTGTCGCGGGCCACCATGCGCAGCAGGAACCAGATCTGCTTCTGGCCGCGATAATGACCACGCACTTCGCGCTTGATGAAGTGGTCCGGCACTTCGTAGCGCAGCCAGTCGCGGGTGCGGCCCACGATCTTGACGTGCTCCTGACGCAGGCCGATTTCTTCCTCGAGCTCGCGGTACATCGCCTGTTCCGGCGTCTCGCCGTATTTGATACCCCCTTGCGGAAATTGCCAGGAGTGCTCTCGCACCCGCTTGCCCCACCACACCTCGTTGTTGGCGTTCAGCAGGATGATGCCGACGTTGGGGCGAAACCCTTCACGATCGAGCATGATTCACCTCGAAACTTTCTGCCGGCTTCTGGTCTTCCTCTTGTGTTTTTACTTACGGATCCGGATGTCTCTGCCGTCAGCTCGCATCGGAACAACGGCATGCACCACTTCTTTCGGAGCCATTTGTATAAAGATTGGATGCATCGGCCAGCTAATCCTTTAAAATTAGGTCGATTATAACCCTCTCTTTTTAAAAAGAATTCATCGATATGCGTGCCTCACGATTTTTTATTTCAACTCTCAAAGAAGCGCCTTCCGATGCCGAGATCGTCAGCCACAAGCTGATGATGCGCGCCGGGATGATCAAGCGCCTGGGCTCCGGCATCTATACGTACATGCCGCTGGGCCTGCGCATCATCCGCAAGGTCGAGGCCATCATCCGGGAAGAAATGAACAAGGCCGGTGCGATCGAATTGCTGATGCCGGTCGTGCAGCCGGCGGAACTGTGGCAAGAGACGGGCCGCTGGGACAAGATGGGGCCTGAGCTGATGCGCGTCAAGGATCGCCATGGCCGCGACTTCGCGATCCAGCCGACCTCGGAAGAAGTCGTGACCGACGTCGTGCGCGGCGAGATCAAGTCCTACCGCCAGCTGCCGCTGAACTTCTATCACATCCAGACCAAGTTCCGCGACGAGCGCCGTCCGCGCTTCGGCCTGATGCGCGGCCGCGAGTTCACGATGAAGGATGCCTACTCGTTCGACCGCGACGTCGAAGGCATGCAGGTGTCGTACAAGACCATGTTCGATGCCTACGTGAAGATCTTCACCCGCTTCGGCCTGAAGTTCCGCGCGGTGGCGGCCGACAACGGCGCCATCGGCGGCACCGGTTCGCACGAATTCCACGTGATCGCCAGCACCGGCGAAGACGCGCTGGTCTACTGCCCGACCTCCGATTACGCGGCCAACATGGAAGCGGCCGAAGCGCTGCCCCTCGCCAGCGAGCGCGCCCCCGCGACCCAGCCGCTGACCAAGGTCGCCACGCCGAACACCACCAAGTGCGAACAGGTCGCCAAGCTGCTCGGCATCGAGCTGGCCCAGACCGTGAAGTCGATCGCGCTGACCGTGGAAAAGGCCGCCGAAGACGGCACCGTGACCAAGGAAAACTGGCTGCTGCTGCTGCGCGGCGACCATGAACTGAACGAAGTCAAGGTCTCGAAAGTCCCGGGCCTGAAGGACTTCCGCTTCGCCAGCGAAGCCGAGATCCTGGACGCCTACGGCAGCGTGCCGGGCTACCTGGGCCCGGTGGGTACCAAGCAGCCGGTCAACATCGTGGCCGACCGCACCGTCGCCAACATGGCCGACTTCGTGTGCGGCGCCAACGAGGCGGAATACCACCTGACAGGCGCCAACTGGGGCCGCGACGTGGCGGAACCGATCGTGGCCGACCTGCGCAACGTGGTCGAAGGCGACGCGTCGCCGGACGGCAAGGGCGTGCTGGCGATCGAACGCGGCATCGAAGTGGGCCACGTGTTCCAGCTCGGTACCGCCTATTCCGCCGCGATGAACTGCGTCTACCTGGACGAGAAGGGCCAGCCGGTCCCGATGCAGATGGGTTGCTACGGCATCGGCGTGACCCGCATCCTGGGCGCGGCGATCGAGCAGAACTTCGACGACAAGGGCATCGTGTGGCCGGACGCGATCGCGCCGTTCGAGATCGTCCTGTGCCCGATGGGCTACGACCGTAGCGAACTGGTCAAGACCGAAACCGACCGCCTGTACGCCGAGCTGCAGGCGGCTGGCATCGACGTCATCGTCGACGACCGCGGCCTGCGTCCGGGCGCCATGTTCGCCGACTGGGAACTGGTGGGCGTGCCGCACCGTGTGGTGATCGGCGAACGCGGCCTCAAGGAAGGCAACCTGGAATACCAGGGCCGCCGCGATGCCGAAGCGTCGGCCGTGCTGGCCGCCGACATGGTCGCCTTCGTCAAAGGCAAGCTGGGCAAGTGATGGCCAAGCGCTTGATCGGCCAGGTTTCGGCCTGGCTCGGATGTGTCTTGTTCTCCGTTGCGCTGATGAGTGGCGGGGCGGCGCATGCCGGCAGCCAGAAGGAAGAAGCGCTGGCCGATTCGGTCCGGCTGGCGCTCGAACGCGCGATCCAGGATGGGCGCCCGCCCAAGCCGGTATTCCGCGACGATGCCGCGCGCGGGCGCTACCTGCAGTGGTTCAATACGATGTCGGGCCGCCTGAAGCGGCGCCTGCCGGACGACCAGGTGCGCACCGAGTTCCTCGAGTCGGCCTGGTACGAAGCCACCCGCGCCGGCCTCGATCCGGGACTGGTGCTGGGCCTGATCCAGGTCGAGTCGGCCTACCGCAAGTACGCGGTCTCGATGGCCGGCGCGCGCGGCTACATGCAGGTGATGCCGTTCTGGACCAAGGTCATCGGCGATTCGAACCGCCGCGCGCTGTTCGACATGCAGACCAACCTGCGCTACGGCTGCTCGATCCTGCGCATGTACATCGACATGGAAGGCGGCAACCTGTACCTGGCGCTGGGGCGCTACAACGGCAGCCGCGGCCGGCCCGAGTATCCGAACGCGGTGCTGGCGGCGTGGCGCAACTGGGAGTTGAAGCAGGAGCCTGTCACGATCAGCGGGGTGGCTTCGCGGTAGGGTGGACGGGTTCCCCGTCCACGCGGTGATAGTTACCGGCTCCGTTATCGCACACGTCATCGGAACCGGCGCGTATCACCGCGTGGACGGCATAGCCGTCCACCCTACGCAAAAGCCCCGGACTATGCCGGGGCTTTTTTCTATCTTGGCGGCGGGAGCAGCCTGAGTCTTTTTTATTTGAGGTGATCCGAGATCAGCTTGGTCATTTCGAACATCGAAACCTGGGCCTTGCCACCGAAGACGGCTTTCAGCTTGTCGTCGGCGTTGATCATGCGGCGGTTTTCCGCATCCTGCAGGTCCTGCTTCTTGATGTATTCCCAGACCTTCTTGGTCACTTCGGTGCGCGGCAGCGGCTTGTTGCCCACCACCTCGGCCAGCGTTGCCGACGGGGTCATTTCTTTCATGAAGGCGGCGTTCGGCTTGCGCGCTGCCGGTTTCTTTGCTGCTGCCGCAGTTGCTTTCGGTGCTGCTGCTTTGGCAGGAGCTGCTGCCTTCTTAGCTGCCGGCTTCGCCGCTGCAGCCGGCTTCGCGGCTGCCTTCTTTGCGGGCGCTGCGGTGGTTTTTTTGGCTGTTGCCATCTTCGAGCCTCCTAATCGGAACACATGGAAAATTGCGCATAAATCGCACTGGCTTATATTCGTAGGGTTTTACTGTTCATGCAAGTCTTTTTCGAAATTTTTTCACTCTAACAAGCACTAAAATGGCAGGGTGTGTTAGCCAGACCGCTCCAGAGTGAAAAACAGGCCGATTTCGGCCCGAATCGGGGCATAAACAGGATGTAAAAAAGCCGTGCGCAGCGGCTGCCACGCACGGCCCGTTGGACAGCCAAGAAGATCAGCGCATGCCGGGCATCATGCCCTTCATCCCGCGCATCATCTTCATCAGGCCGCCGCCCTTGAGCTTCTTCATCATCGTGTTCATCTGGTCGTACTGGGTCAGCATGCGGTTCACTTCCTGGACCTGCACGCCGGCGCCGGCCGCGATGCGGCGCTTGCGGTTGGCCTTGATCAGTTCCGGCTTGGCGCGTTCCAGCGGGGTCATCGAATCGATGATGCCGCACATGCGGCGCACCTGCTTCTCGGCCTGGTCCATGTTGGCGCCGGCCGCGGCCTGCTGGAACTGGGCCGGGAGCTTGTCGAGCAGGCCGGACATGCCGCCCATCTTCTTCATCTGGGTCAGCTGGGCCTTGAAATCGTTCATGTCGAACTTGCCGCCCGACTTGATCTTGTTGGCCATGTCGGTCGCGGCCTGCATGTCCACGCCCTTGCGCGCTTCCTCGACCAGCGCCAGGATGTCGCCCATGCCCAGCACGCGATTGGCCATACGGGCCGGATCGAAGGCTTCCAGGCCGTCCAGCTTTTCCGACACGCCGGCAAACTTGATCGGCTTGCCGGTCACGTGGCGCACCGACAGCGCCGCACCGCCGCGCGAATCGCCATCGAGCTTGGTCAGCACGACGCCGGTCAGGGGCAGGGCGTCGTTGAAGGCCTTGGCGGTATTGATCGCATCCTGGCCGACCATGGCGTCGACCACGAACAGGGTTTCGATCGGCTTGACGGCCGCGTGGACGGCGGCGATCTCCTGCATCATCGCTTCGTCGATCGCCAGGCGGCCGGCGGTGTCGATGATCAGGACGTCGTGGTAATGTTTCTTCGCCCAGTCCAGCGCATTCAGGGCGATGTCGACCGGCTTGTCGTTGGCGGTGGACGGGAAGAAGTCGGCGCCGACCTGTTTCGTCACCGATTCCAGCTGCGCGATCGCGGCCGGACGATAGACGTCGGCCGACACGGTCAGCACCTTCTTCTTCTGTTCCTTGAGGTACTTGGCGAGCTTGCCGGTGGTGGTGGTTTTACCCACACCCTGCAGGCCCGCCATCAGGATGATCGCCGGCGGCTGCTGCGCGAACGAGAGCTGCGAGGCCTCGGGGCCGAGGTCGGCGCCCATCAGGGCCGCCAGTTCCTTCTGCACCACGCCGACCAGGGCCTGGCCCGGCGACAGGGAGCCGATGACCTCTTCGCCGAGCGCCTTTTCCTTGACCTTGGCGATGAATTCGCGGACCGCCGGCAGCGCCACGTCGGCCTCGAGCAGGGCCAGGCGCACTTCGCGCAGCATCTCGGCGGTATTGGCTTCGGTCAGGCGCGCCTCGCCGCGCATCGTCTTGACGACCTTGGCAAGGCGTTGGGTCAGGTTATCCAGCATGTTCTACCTTCTAGATATATATGGGTACGCAGCGGTGAGCGCTACAGGCAAACCGGCATTTTACCCCATGTCGGGTCGGGTTTTTGCCGGACAAGAGCTTGATTCAGCCGTTTTCAAGCGAAGAAGTCAAGTGACCGGTTTGATACTTGGTAAAGGTTGATTGAGCGGTTTGACAAAAACTTGCTCCAAGGTATAGCCTTTCCGATGCGTACGTACACCGCAGCACCTCGGCAGTCCAACGTAGTCAAAACGGAGAGACAAGGCATGAAGGCAAACGTGTTCGGCAAGGCCATCCCCATCCTCGTTGCCGGCCTGCTGGCCGCGGGCGGCGTGGAGGCGCAGGAGGTGGTCCGCCTCGGCAACCTCAAGTTCGCGCACTATGGCGCGGTATCGTACATCAAGGAGATCGCGCCCAGATGCGGCATCAAGGTCGAGGAGCGCGTATTCGCGAAGGGCCTGGACGTGATGCAGGCGATCATCGCCGGTGAACTGGACGTCGGCACCACGGCCTCCGAAGCGGCCATCTCGGGACGCGCCGGCGGCGCGCCGATCTATGTGGTGGCCGGCTTCGCCAAGGGCGGGGCGCGCCTGGTGGCCCGGCCCGACGCCAGCATCAGGAGCGTGCGCGACCTGAAGGGCAAGAAGGTCGGCGTGACGCGAGGCGGCATCCAGGAAGTCCTGCTCATGGCCGAACTGCAGAAGGCGGGCCTCACGTCCGCGCCGGCGCCGGGCAAGGACGTGCAGCTGGTGTTCCTGGCCTACGCCGACCTGAACCAGGCGCTGATGGGCAAGAACATCGACGCCATGATGCAATCCGAGCCGCAATCCTCGCAAGCCATCAACAAGAACTTCGGGGTGGAAGTCATCAAGCCCTACGACACCCCGATCGGGGAACCGATCCGCACCATGGTGATGACCGAGAAGTTCTACACCACCCACCGCCCGGTCGCCGAGAAGTTCATGCGCTGCTTCGTGCAGGCCACCAGCGCCTTCCTGCAGGACCCGGCCCTGGCCGAGAAATACGTGCGCGAGACCGTGTTCAAGGGCCAGATCACGAAGGATGACTACCAGGATGCGATCGGCAATTCGATGTTCACCTACGACATCACGCCGGAGCACATCCAGGTCACCACCGACATCATGTTCAAGACGGGTGTCGGGCGCATGGCCAGGCCGCCGGCAGCGAAGGAGTGGGTCAGGACCGACCTGCTGGACGCGGCCAAGAAAAGCCTGAACATCAAATAGACGCTGTCCTTGCTGAGGAGCGCGATCATGAAACGAAGAGGGCAGGACATCGCGGTCGGGCTGGTGGTGCCGATTGCCGCGATCGCAATCTGGCAGTGGGTGGCCACGCAGGGATGGGTCAACGAGCACGTCCTGCCGTCGCCGCTGCAGGTGTGGCACAAGTGGGTCGCCTACCTGCTGCCGCTGCAGAACTACGCGGCGTACCAGGAGGGCGGCAACGGCAGCCGGCTGTCCTGGATCTTCTCGGGCGAGCTGGTCCACGATTCGCTGGGCAGCCTGTACCGGGTCGTGGTCGGCTTCGCGGTCGGCGCCGGGCTGGCGCTGCCGCTGGGCCTGGCGATGGGAGCAAGCCGCATCGTCTACGCCTGGATGAATCCCCTGGTGCAGCTGTTGCGGCCGATTCCGCCGATCGCCTACATCCCGCTGTCGATCCTGTGGTTCGGGCTCGGAAATCCGCCGGCGATCTTCCTGATCGCGCTGGGCGCCTTCTTCCCGGTCCTGATGAACACCATCGCCGGCGTGCGCCAGGTCGACGGCATCTACCTGCGCGCCGCGCGCAACCTCGGCGCCGGCGGCCCGACCCTGTTCCTGCGCGTGATCCTGCCGGCGGCAGTGCCCTACATCCTGACCGGCATGCGGATCGGCATCGGCACCGCCTTCATCGTGGTGATCGTGTCCGAGATGATCGCGGTGAACAACGGCCTGGGCTTCCGCATCCTGGAAGCGCGCGAGTACTTCTGGTCCGACAAGATCATCGCCGGGATGATCACGATCGGCATCCTGGGGCTGGCGATCGACGTCGCCATGAACAAATTGAACAATTACCTGCTGCGCTGGCACCGCGGCCTGGAGCACTGAGATGGATGCACACATCGTCATCGACAGGGTGAACAAGGTGTTCGAGAGCGACGGCCGCCGGATGGTCGCGCTGCAGGACATCAATCTCTCGATCCCGCGCGGCCAGTTCGTGTGCCTGCTCGGGCCGTCCGGCTGCGGCAAGTCGACGCTGCTGAATGCCATCGCCGGCTTCGCGCCGCCCACCAGCGGCACCGTCGTCGCCGACGGCGCACGGGTGGAAGGGCCGGGCCCGGCACGCGGCATGGTGTTCCAGGAGTACGCGCTGTTCCCGTGGATGACGGTCGAACAGAACGTCGGCTTCGGCCTCGAGATCAAGGGCATGGCGCGCCCGCGCATCGCCGAGCGCGTGGCCCAGCTCCTGAGGCTGCTCTCGCTGGAAGACTTCGCCAGGCGCTACCCGAAGGACCTGTCCGGCGGGATGCGCCAGCGCGTGGCGATCGCGCGCGTGCTGGCGCTGGATTCGCCGATCATGCTGATGGACGAGCCCTTCGGGGCGCTGGACGCGCTCACCCGCCGCAACCTGCAGGACGAATTGCTGCGCATCTGGGCGGCGCTGAAGAAGACGGTGATCTTCGTCACCCACAGCATCGAGGAGGCGATCTACCTGGCCGACCGCATCGTCGTGATGACCTACCGGCCGGGCACGGTCAAGCGCGACCTCCTGGTGCCGCTGCCGCGCATGCGCGACCCGAGCGCGCCGGCATTCAACGCGCTCAAGCGCGAGCTGGGGCAGATGGTGATGGAAGAACAACAGCGTCATCATGAGGCGGAAATGAGGTCGGCCACGGTCGATTGACGCCTGGCGCCGGATGGCTTTCCCTTTTGGCAAGCTGTCCCGCGACAAGCGGGATAGTGTAGACTCGCGCGTATGCAAACCACCTTATTCATTGCCGCTGCCATCCTGTACGCGGTATGCGCCCTGCTGCCGTCGCGGCAGGGCGCGGCCATATCGG
>CAJYQM010000098.1 GCA_913777025.1 uncultured Massilia sp.
CACCGCCTCTTCCGGCGTCTCGAACACCGGGATGCCGGCATCGATGCACAGGCTGCGCGCCTGGGCCACGCTGGCCCCGCCCATCCAGCAGCACAGCACCGGGCGCTGCGCCGCGCGCAGGATGGGCAACAAGGCGCGCGCGATGTCGCTGCTGGGCACGATGGCGGTGGGCGCATGGATCAGCAGCACGGCGTCCGACCCCGGATCCGCCAGCAGCGCCTGCAGCGCGATCCGGTAGCGCTCCACGGGCGCGTCGCCGACGATGTCGACCGGATTGCCGTGCGACCAGGTGCCCGGCAGTTCGCCGGACAGGTGGCCGATCGTGGCCGGCGCCAGCGCGGCCAGCACGCCGCCGCCGGAGACCAGCGCATCGGTCGCCATCACGCCCGGCCCGCCGCCGTTGGTGAGGATGGCCAGGCGCGGGCCGGCGGGGCGGCGCGGCTGGGCCAGGATCGCGACCGCATCGAACAATTCGCTGGTGGAATACACGCGCAGCATGCCGGCGCGCCGCAGCGCGGCGTCGTAGACCAGGTCGGCGCCGGCCAGCGCGCCGGTATGGCTGAAGGCGGCTTGCGCGGCTTGCGCCACGCGTCCGGCCTTGACGACGATCGTCGGCTTGGCGCGCGCAGCGCTGCGCGCCGCCGACATGAACTTGCGCGCCTGGCGCACGCTTTCCGCGTACAGCAAGATGGCATCGGTCCCGCTGTCCGCGGCCAGCCAGTCGAGCAGGTCGCCGAAGTCGACGTCGCTGCCGTCGCCCAGCGACACGAAGCAGGAAAAACCGATGCGCCGGGCGCGCGCCCAGTCCAGCACCGCGGTCACCAGCGCGCCCGACTGCGCCAGGAAGGCGATCCGTCCCGGCAGCGCGTCGACCGGCGCGAAACTGGCGTTCAGGCCGGCGCCCGGTACCAGCAGGCCGACGCAGTTCGGCCCCAGGATGCGCAGCAGGTGCGGCCGCGCGGCCTCCAGCATGGCCTGGCGCAGCGTGCGCCCGCCGGCCGCATGGGCATCGAGGCCGGCGCTGAGGACCACGGCCGCCTTGCAGCCGCGCGCCCCCAGGGTGGCGACGATGCCGGGGACGGTGGCCGCCGGCGTGCAGATCACGGCCAGGTCCGGGGCCTGCGGCAGGTCGGCGGCGTCGGGCCAGACCGGCATGCCGGCGAGCTCTCGGTATTTCGGGTTGACCGGCCAGATCGGCCCCTGGAAGCCCGCGCCGGCCAGGTTGGCGAGCAGGGTCGCGCCGACGCTGCCGGGCCGCGCCGAGGCGCCGATCACGGCCACCGACCGCGGGCTGAAGAAATGTTGCAGATGCCGTACGCTCATGAGCCGTCCTCCGCTGGCGCCAGGCCGGATTGACCAGCCTCCACGATATCGAAGCGCCCCTGCAAATTCCTTGACTCACATCAAAACACCTTGGCGGATGGCGCTTATTGCGCATGGATCAGTGGAGCTGCCGCCGGCGCGCGGTTATGCTCGACGCATCGTCCACACGCGACGGATCGCCCCATGTCCTACCACACCATCCTCGTCCATGCCGGCCCGGACCGCGGTGCACCCGCCCGCATCCGTCTTGCCGCGCAATTGGCGCGGGCCTCCGGCGCCCACCTGGTCGGCGCCGCGCCCACCGGCATGTCGCGCTACCTGCCGCCGCAGGTATTGGCCGCCGGCGGCGCCGCCCTGGCGCGGCATTGCGCCGCCATGCGCGAGGCCGCCGCGGCGGCGCTGGCCCTGTTCGAGCGGATCGCCGCCGAGGAAGATCTGGCCTCGAGCGAAGCCCGCCTGGTCGAGGACGAGGCCGGCGCAGGCCTGGCCCTGCAGGCGCGCTACGCCGACCTGGCGCTGGTCGGCCAGGCCGAGCCGGGCACCGTCACGCCGCTGCTGCCGCCGGACCTGCCCGACGACACGGTGCTCGGCTGCGGCAGGCCGGTGCTGGTCGTGCCGCCGGCATCCTGCGCGCCTCCCCTGGGCGGCGAGGTGCTGGCCGGCTGGAACGGCAGCGTCGAAGCGATGCGCGCGCTCGACGGCGCGCTGCCGCTGCTGCGCGCATCCAGGCACACCACCGTGTTTTCCTTCGCCGACCAGGCCCCGTGGCCGCCCACCATCCCGCATCCGGACCTGCAGCTGCTCGCCTGGCTGAAGCGCCACGGCGTGGCGGCCAGCCTGGAGCGGCGCACGGGAGAAGCCGGCCTTGCCGACACGCTGCTGTCCGAAGCCAGCCAGCGCGGCGCCGGCCTGCTCGTGATGGGTGCCTACGGCCATGCGCGCCTGCGCGAGATGCTGGCCGGCGGGGTCACCGCGGACATCCTGCGTTCGATGACCCTGCCGGTGCTGTTTGCCCACTAGCATTGGAGCTTCCACCATGTTCAAGACCATCCTCGTGCATGCCGACCTGTCGTCCCACGCGCCGGCGCGCATGCGCTACGCCGCCGCCCTCGCACATTCCCACGGCGCGCGCCTGGTCGGGGCCGCGATGCTGGGGGTGTCGCGCGTGATCTTCCCCAACGGCTACGACCTGCTGCCGGGCACCCTCGGCGCCAGCTATTTCGATCCGCTCGCCGAGCATGCGCGCCAGGCACTGTCCCGGTTCGAAGCCATCGCCCGCAAGGCGGGGGTCGCGCACGAGACCCGTTTCGTCTGCGACCAGGCCGACGACGGGCTGGCCCGGCAGGCCCGCTTTGCCGACCTGGTCGTGATCAGCC
>CAJYQM010000099.1 GCA_913777025.1 uncultured Massilia sp.
GCGCAGCACGGCGACGCGCGGCTCGGCCAGGCGGCGCGCGATGCCGTCGACAAGATCGCCGCGGTGCTGCCGGACGGGCCCAGGCGCGCCCTCGACGGCACCGGCCTGCTGGTCGCGCCCGTGCTCGGCGATGCGCCTTCCGGCCCGGACATGGCGCTGCTGCGCGCCGCCATGCGCGACGAGTGCAAGCTGGTGCTGGCCTACCGCGACGCCGCCGGCAAGGCCTCGCAGCGCACCGTCTGGCCGGTCGCCATCGGTTTTTTCGAGAAGGTCCGCATGCTGATTGGCTGGTGCGAACTGCGCCGGGATTTCCGGCACTTCCGGCTCGACCGTATCGATGCGGTGGAGGTCACCGGCGAGCGTTTTCCGCGCCACCGCCGGGCACTGTTGCAGGAATGGCGCACGAGCGAAGGCATCACGGCGCAGTGACAGGTGCTTACCGCTGTATTTATCTGTAGAATTTCAAATTGCACTTAGGCAATCAGGTACCTGTCGCGTAGCCGGATGTCCCAAGGCTGATTTTTCTTTGGAGAATGGCTATGAAAGTCATGCAAGCCCGTACTGCGCAGGGACAAGCCGGTTTTACGCTGATCGAGCTGATCGTCGTGATCGTAATCCTGGGAATCCTGGCGGCCACCGCGCTGCCGAAGTTTGCCGACTTGAGCGGCGATGCGCGCAAGGCCGCCGTCCGCGCGGCGGGCGCTTCGCTGGCATCGGTCAGCTCGATGGCTCACGGTAAATCGCTGCTGACAGGCTCCTGGACCACGCCCGTCAAGATGGAAGACATCGACGTCGCCATGGTCATCGGCTATCCCTCGTCCGCCGCCACCACCGCCGCCGCGGCCGGCCTGGCGCTGGATGACTGGAACATCAAGGTCAATGGCCGCGACCTGATCGTGTCGCCGAAGAGTGCTGCCAGCCTGGACACCTGCAATGCGACCTATTCGGAAGCCACTGCGGTGGACAAGGTGGTGACGCCCGCCAAGGTGACCGTCGTCGACAAAGGCTGCTGACAGGATCTGACACTTCCCCTCCCTACACTGGCCGCTCTGACAACCACTGAAGGAGCAGCCCATGCAACCCGATTACACCATCCTCTACGTCGACCAGCTTGACACCAGCGCGCGCCTGTATGCCGCCCTGCTGGGCCGGCCGGCGATCGAGGCCAGTCCGACCTTCTCGCTGTTCGCCTTCGAGAACGGCCGCATGCTGGGCCTGTGGGCGCGCAGCGGCGTGAAGCCGGCGCCCGACGCGCTGGATGCCGCTGCCAACAACGAACTCGCATTCCGGCTGCAAAGCGAAGCGGACGTCGACGCCGCGCATGCGGCCTGGCGCGAACGCGGGCTCACGATCCTGCAGGCGCCTGTGCACCTAGACTTCGGCTATACCTTCCTGGCCGCCGATCCGGATGGCCATTTGCTGCGCGTATTCGCACGCAGCGTGAGCTGAGCCTTCGATGGGCGCCGCCTTGCGGGCGGCGTCCATTATAGCCAAACCCTATCGACCCAATAGAAATTAATCCCAAATAAATAGCTTGCGATTAAATAGTGCACTATTTAATATTCATCCCATGGATGCGGACGAAGCAAACACTCCCGCAATTAAGTAGCACGCTATTTAATAGCGAGTTATACAAACCAGGCAATTCCCACGAACCGCTTACCGGAAAGGAAACATCATGAAAACCGCTAAACTCATCGCCACTTCGACGCTCGCCCTGGCCACCCAGGCCGTCTTTGCCGCCGCCCCGGTCGCCGAGCACAACACGCAAGCCTTCCTGGACGTGCTGAACAAGGGCGGCGGCAAGCCGATGGAGCAGATGAGCCCGCAGGAGGCGCGCCAAGTCCTGATTGGCGCCCAGAACAGCGTGCCGACCGATTTGTCCTCGGTCGAGGTCAGCAACAAGACGATCAGCCAGGATGGCCAGAAGGTGGAGCTCACCGTCGTCCGCCCGCGCGGCGCCCGGGCCGATGTCCCAGTCTTCATGTTCTTCCACGGCGGCGGCTGGGTGCTGGGCGACTTCCCGACCCATGCGCGGCTGGTGCGCGACCTGGTCAACGATTCCGGCGCGGCCGCGGTCTTCGTGAACTACACCCCGTCGCCGGAAGCGCATTACGGCGTGGCGATCAACCAGGCCTATGCCGCGACCCGATGGGTGGCCGCGCACGGCAAGGAGATCAAGGTCGATGGCAGCCGCCTGGCGGTGGCCGGCAACAGCGTCGGCGGCAACATGGCGGCCGCGGTCAGCCTGATGGCCAAGCAGAAAGGCGAACCGAAGATCCGCTACCAGGCGCTGCTGTGGCCGGTGACCGACGCCAATTTCGAGACCGCGTCCTACCAGCAGTTCGACCACGGCTACTTCCTGACCCGCAACATGATGAAGTGGTTCTGGGATAACTACACGACGGACGCGGCCAAGCGCGCCGAGATCACGGCCTCGCCGCTGCGCGCCTCGACCGAACAACTGAAAGGCTTGCCGCCGGCGCTGGTGCAGACCGCCGAACTGGACGTGCTGCGCGACGAGGGTGAGGCCTATGCCCGCAAGCTGGATGCGGCCGGCGTCGACGTGACGGCCACCCGCTACAACGGCATGATCCACGATTACGGCCTGCTCAATCCGCTGGCCCATGTGCCGGCCGTGCAGGCCGCGCTGCGCCAGGCCGGGACCGAGTTGAAGGCGCACCTGAAGTAAGCGACCTTACAGCTCGTCGAGCGAAAAGATCCGCTTGTGCTCGCGGATCGCGTAGCGGTCCGTCATGCCGGCGATGTAGTCGGCGATCTTCCTGGCCTGCTTGTGCGTGTCCCCGCCCGCCACCTGGTAATCGAAAGGCAGCAGCACCGGATCCGCCATGAAGGCATCGAACAGTTCGCGGATCACGCGGCTGGCTTTGACGCGCATGCGGTTGACCTTGTAGTGGCGGTACAGGTTCGCGTACAGGAAGCGTTTCAGGGCGGTGGCCTCGGCGCGCATCGCCGCCGAGAAGCGGATCAGGGGCGGGCTGGCGCGTACGTCATCGATGCTTTGCGGATTGGCTTCCTTGATCAGCCGGCACGACTCCTCGACCAGGTCGGCCGTCATCGCCGTGATCATCAGGCGGATCGTCTCGTACAGCTCGCGCCGGCCCGGCAGGCCCGGGTACTGCTGCACGACTTGCCGGTGCAGGCGCGCGAACAGCTCGACCTCTTCCATCTGCTTCATGGTGAGCAGGCCGGAGCGCAGGCCGTCGTCGATGTCGTGGTTGTTGTAGGCGATTTCGTCGGCCAGGTTGGTCAGCTGGGCTTCCAGGCTCGGTTGCGTCTTGTCGATGAAGCGCTGGCCCAGCTCGCCCAGCTGGCGCGCGTTGGCCAGCGAGCAGTGCTTCAGGATGCCTTCGCGCGTTTCAAACGTCAGGTTCAGTCCGTCGAAGGCGCCGTAGTGCTCTTCCAGGTGGTCGACCACGCGCAGGCTTTGCAGGTTGTGCTCGAAGCCGCCGTAGTCCTTCATGCATTCGTTCAGCACGTCCTGGCCGACGTGGCCGAAGGGCGTGTGGCCGAGGTCGTGGGCCAGGGCCGTGGCTTCGACCAGGTCTTCGTTCAGGCGCAGGCTGCGCGCCAGCGTGCGCCCGATCTGGGCCACTTCGATCGAATGCGTCAGGCGCGTGCGGAACAGGTCGCCCTCGTGGTTCAGGAAGACCTGGGTTTTATATTCCAGCCGGCGGAAGGCGGTGGAGTGGATGATCCGGTCGCGGTCGCGCTGGAATTCGCTGCGCGAGCCGGCCGCCGGTTCCGGATGGCGACGCCCGCGGCTTTTCGAGGAATGCGCCGCAAAGGGCGCCAGCTGGGCGTCGAAATCGATCATCTTGCGGTGTCTCCAACCGTGGCCGCCAGCGTCGCTTCGAGCTGGGCGCGCGGGGCGCCGGTGATGCTCGGGCTGCCCAGCGGTTTGAGCAGGATGAACTTGATCGCCCCGCCCTCGTTCTTCTTGTCGACTTCCATCAGTTCGATCCAGCGCGCCGTGCCCAGGTCAGGCGCCACCGTCGGCAGCCCGGCGGCCCTGGCCAGCGCGCGGATGCGTTCGACGGTGGCCTTGTCGACCAGGCCCAGGCGGTGCGACAGGTCGGCCGCCATCACCATGCCGCAGCCGACCGCTTCGCCGTGCAGCCAGGCGCCGTAGCCCAGGCCGTTCTCGATCGCGTGGCCGAAGGTGTGGCCGAAGTTCAGCACGGCGCGCAGGCCGCCTTCGCGCTCGTCGCGCTTCACCACGTCGGCCTTGATCTCGCACGAGCGCAGGACCGCATGCGCCAGCGCGGCGTGGTCGCGCGCCACCAGCTTGCCGATGTTGTGCTCGATCCAGTCGAAGAAGCCGGCGTCGAGGATGGCGCCGTGCTTGATCACCTCGGCCAGGCCGGCCGACAGTTCGCGGTCCGGCAGGGTGTCCAGCGTGGCGGTGTCGGCGATCACGGCGCGCGGCTGGTAAAAGGCGCCGATCATGTTCTTGCCCAGCGGGTGGTTGATGCCGGTCTTGCCGCCCACCGAGGAGTCGACCTGGGCCAGCAGCGTGGTCGGGATCTGCACGAAGGGCACGCCGCGCATGTAGCTGGCGGCCGCGAAACCGGTCAGGTCGCCGATGACGCCGCCACCCAGCGCCACCAGCGTGGTCTTGCGGTCGCACTTGTTGGCCAGCAGGGCGTCGAACACCAGGTTCAGGCTTTCCCAAGTCTTGTATTCTTCACCGTCCGGCAGGATGATCGGGAGCACCTCGCGCCCGGCCGCGCGCAACGGCGCCGCGACCTTGTCGAGGTAGAGCGGGGCCACCGTGGTGTTGGTGACGATCGCCACCTTGCCGCTGCCCGTGATGTGGCGCGCCAGCAGCGCGCCGTCGTCGAGGAGTCCGCGCCCGATCACGATCGGGTAGCTGCGGTCGCCCAGCTCGACGTCTAGTGAAATGCATGCCTGTTCGTTCATGGTGCTTGCCTTGCGCGCGCGCCCTCCTTCGAGCGCCGCGATCTGGTCGATTATCGTTTGGACCATCGATTGTACGTTAGGTCGGCCGGTATCGATGACGAGGTCGGCAATCTCGCGGTACAGCGGCTCGCGCTGGGCCGTCAGGTCTTCCAGTTTCTTGCGCGGGTCGGCGGTCTGCAGCAGGGGGCGGTTCTTGTCGTGCGAGGTGCGCTGCAGGATGCTGCCCACGCTGGCGCGCAGGTAGACCACGGTGCCGCGCTCGGCCAGCAGTGCGCGGCTGGCCGGGTTCAGCACGGCGCCGCCGCCGGTGGCCAGCACGATGCCGCGCTGGGCGGTCAGCTCGCGGATCACGTCGGCCTCGCGGCGCCGAAAGCTGGCCTCGCCTTCGATTTCGAAGATCCAGGGAATCGAGGCACCGGTGCGCGCTTCGATCTCGTGGTCGGAATCGATGAAGGCCATGTTCAGGCGCCGCGCCAGCAGGCGCCCGATGGTGGTCTTGCCGGCCCCCATCAGGCCGACCAGGAAGATATTGTTACTTTTACATTCAGGCACGTGTCTGTCGCTCAAAATGGCAACGGCCAGGAAACCCTGGCCGCCGCGTGTCAGTTGATCGCCCCCGCAGGGGCGCGCTCGTGCATTTTACGGGCAGCTGAACGACAGTTTAAACGGAATGCTGGTTGTCGAGCCTCCCGGCGTGGTCAAGGTGACGTTGAACGAGGCCTGGGTCGCGTTCTTGCACTCGGTGGGCTGGGTGCTCGAGATGCTGAACGTGTGGGTGTAACCCTGGTTGCCGCTGACCGCGTTGCCGGTGGTGTCGTCGCCGCTGGCGCTGTGCGGCGCGATGACCGGCACCGTGGCCGGCACGACGGCCGCCGCGTTCCCGTTCAGCATGCTGGTGATCTCGACCCGGCTGCCGGACGGCATCGGGTTGAAGTTCACGTCGTTGAACTGCAGCTGGAACACCTTGGTTTCGCTCGACTTGACCGTGCCCAGGTCGTTCGGGTTTTTCGCGTCGAACGAGACCAGCGCGCCGTTCATGAAGGTGTTCGGGGCGGTGCTGCCGCTCAGGAACACGAAGGTCTTGCCGTACAGGGTGGTGCTGCCGTCGGTCGTGCTGGCGCAGATCGTGGCCAGGCCGATGCGGGTGCTGTCCGGGCTGGCCTTGTTGCACGGCGTGGCCGGCAGGCCCGGCTGCGCGGTGCGCGGGTTCTGCGCGCGGAAGTCGACCGAGCAGCTGCCGTTGACGGTGTTGCAGCCGCCCGAGCCCGAGGTGCCGATGGCGCCCAGGTTGGTCGAGAACACGATCGGCGTGCCGTCCGGGACCAGGTTGCCGGAGCGGTCGCCCAGGCTCACGGTGGCATGGGTCGCCGGGTTGGTGCCCGAGGTGTTCAGGCTCCAGCCTTCGACGTTGAACGATTCCGGACCGACCGAGAAGGCCGCCTGCGTCGGCAGGCCGTTGGTGACCACGACCGAGTCCGACAGCGTCGAGATCGTCGGCGTGGTATTCGGCAGGGTCGCCTGCACGCGGAAGGTGGTGGCGACGCTGCCCGAGTTGACGGTCGTGAGCACGTTGCCGCTGGCGTCGGTGGTGTCGGTCAGCTTGTTGAGGACGACGTCGGGCGAGGTGGTGCTGAAGTTGACGGTCTTGCCGGACAGCGGGTTGCCCGAGGTGTCGACCACGCGGAAGGTCAGGGTCGCGGTTTCGGTGCGGCCGTTGCCGCCCTGGCCGCGGATCACGATCGACTGCGCGCTCGGGCTGGCGCCGACGAACTGCACCGAGGCGGCGGCCGGCGGCGCGACGTTGATGGTGGTGGAAGCGGTCTGCGACACGGCGTTGGACGAGACGGTGATCACGTCGGGACCGGCGCAGCCCTTGTCGCGGTAGACTGCCTGGGCGGTGCCGTTGTTGGTCGTGACCGTGGTCGACAGCGTGGCCTTGTCCTTGGCGGCGCAGTCCGAGGTGAAGCTGACGTTGACCTGCTGGCTGGTGAACTTGGCGCCGCCCGACAGCACGTCGACCGACAGCACGGTGGTGCCGTAGGCCTGCAGGCTGGCCTGTTCGGCCTTCAGGCTGCCGAACGACAGCGTGGTGGCGCCGACCGCGTAATTGGCGGTACCGGTGACGGTGGGACCATCCTTGACCGGCGTAGCAGTAGCGGTAACAGTGCCGGCCCCTCCCGCGGCCAGGCTGGCGGCGAGCATGGTGACTGTTGCCACGCCGTTGGCGTCGGTCAGGGCGGTGACCTTGGACACGCCGGCATCGCTCGTCCCCCGCGCGAAGATCGCCAGCGTACTCACGGTGTCGAATGTGACAATCGCCTGTGGCACCGGTTTCTTGTCCTTGTCCAGCACGGTCGCCGAGACCGTCAGCGGCGTGGCGCTGGAGAGCGTGGTGCTGCTGGCGCCGCCCTGGCTGGTGAAGGCCACGGCGACGGTCGGGGCGGCGGGGGCTGGGGCGGTGGTGCCGCCGCTGCCCGTGCCGGTGCCGCCGCCGGTGCTGCCGGTGCCGGTGCCGCTGCCGCCGGTGCCGGACACGGCGCCCGCGCTGCCGCCGCCACCGCCGCAGGCGGTCAGCACCAGCGCCATCAGGATGGCTGCCGCGCCCGCGACATGGCGGCCGGCGATGGGAGTCATTGCGTTTTTCATCTCAGTCTTTGTTGTTGATTGTTCAGTCATGGATGAGGCTCGCCCTGCCCTCAGCGCGCGCCCTGCACCCGCTCCGCCACGATCTTCGGCGTGATGAAGACCAGCAGTTCGGTCTTCGTGCTGGAACGGGACGTCGTCTTGAACAGGTTCCCGACCACGGGAATGCTGCCCAGCACCGGCACCTGGGTGGTGTCGTTGATTTCGTTCTGCTGATAGATGCCGCCCAGCACCACGGTGCCGCCGTTCTCCACCATCACCTTGGTCTTCACGTGCTGGGTGTTGATGGCCGGGCCGGCGGTCGTGTTTTCGCCGCGCGAATCCTTGGCCACGTCGACGTCCAGCACCACGTTGCCGTCCGGCGTGACCTGGGGCGTGACTTCCAGGCGCAGGCTGGCCTTGCGGAAGGCGATCGAGGTCGCGCCGCTGCTGGTGGCCTGCTGGTAGGGCAGTTCGACGCCCTGCTCGATGATGGCCGGGACGTTGTCCTCGGTGACCACGCGCGGGCTGGAAATGATCTTGCCCTTGCCGTCCGCCTCCAGCGCCGACAGCTCCAGGTTCAGGAAGCGGTTGGCGGCCGACGAGAACAGCGAGAACGCGATGCTGCCCGGATTGGCGCCGTTGATGCCGGCCGCCGGCAGGTTGACCAGGGTGGTGTTGTTGTAGGCGGTGCCGGTGTCCGGGGTCTGGCCCGTCACCTGGCCCACGCCGACGATATTGCCGCCGATCGCCACGCGCTGGTTGCCGTTGATCTGGTAGCCGGCATCGCCGCCGCGGATCGTGCGCAGGTCGGCGAAGCCCAGCTTGGCGCCGAGGTTGCGCGAGAAGCCGTCGTTGGCCTCGACCAGGCGCGCCTCGACCAGCACCTGCTTGGTGGCGATGTCGACTTTCTGGATCAGCTTGCGGATGTCCTCGATCTTGGACGCGATGTCGGTCACGAACAGCTGGTTGGTGCGCGGGTCGATGATCGCGCTGCCGCGCTTGGACAGCACGCGGTTGCCCGAACCGGACCCCGTCGACGCGCCCGACGCATCCAGGCCGAACACGGTGCGGAAGGCTTCGGCCTTCTGGTAGTTCAGCTGGAAGATCTCGGAGCGCAGCGGTTCCAGGTCGGTGATCTGGGCCCGCTGTTCCAGCTCGAGCTTTTCCTTGGTCAGCAGTTCTTCCTTGGGCGCGATCCACAGCACGGTGCCGTTCTTGCGCATGTCCAGGCCCTTGGCCTGCAGGACCACGTCGAGGGCCTGGTCCCAAGGCACGTCCTTCAGGCGCAGGGTCAGGTTGCCGCTGACGGAATCGCTGGTGATGATGTTCAGGCCCGAGATGTCGGCGATCGCCTGCAGCGCGGCCCGCACTTCCACGTTCTGGAAGTTGAACGACAGCTTCTCGCCGCGGTAGCCCTGGGCGTCGTTGCCGCCAGGGCGGTTCGGGTCTTCCTTGACCGGCTTGACGTCGATGACCAGCTGGGTGTCGCTCTGGTACACGCTCTGTTCCCAGTTGCCCTTGGCCTCGATGGCCATGTGCACGTTCTCGCCCTGCGCCGTGGTGGTGATGCGCGAGACCGGGGTGCCGAAGTCGGACACGTCCAGGCGGCGGCGCAGCGTGGCCGGCACGCCGGTCTTCAGGAAGTCGACCAGGATCTGCTGGCCGACCTGGCGCACGTCGACCGCGACCTGGCCGTTGGGCAGGTCGACCACGACGCGGCCTTCGCCGTTGCTGCCGCGGCGGAAATCGAGGTCGCGCAGCAGTTGAGTACCGGCGAGCACACCCGGCACCGCACCCGGCGCGCGCGCCGGAAGGCCGGCGCTGTCCACGGCCTGGGCCACGCCGCCGGAACCTTCCACGGTGACGATCACGGATTTGCCGTCGATCGCGGCGGCGTAGTTCAGCGGACGCTTCAGGTTGAGCACCATGCGCGTGCGCTCGCCGGCCTGCACCACGTTCAGGCCGCGCACGTCGCCCAGGTTGATGTCCTGGACGGACTTGCCGGTGGCGTTGGCGGTGGCGCCGAAATCGAGGGCGATGCGCGCCGGATTGGTGATCGAAAAGCCGATCGGCAGCTTCTTCGGCGCTTCCTTCATCGCCACGTTGATGACGACGTTGGCGCCCTGCTGGTTCGCGCTGATCGATTCGATCGCATTCTCCTGGGCCAGCGCACTGCCGGCGCCAAGGGCCATCCACAGGCCACATACGATCAGTTTGAGTCGGGTCATTGTCCTGTCTCCTTGCTTTGCAGCTCCAGCTTCGCCATGCGCTCGACCCACTCGCCGGCGGCGTCCTGCGCGACTTCACGGATAGTCACGGCATCCTCCGTCACACGGGTGACGACACCGAAATTCTGGCCGATGCGCTGGCCGGCCTTGACCTGGTACAGCGCGCGGTCGATCTGCAGCAGGGCGTAGCTGGTGCCGCCCTTCGCCATCGTGCCCACCATGCGCATGGTATCCAGCGGGAATGTCTCGAGGAGTTCGCGTGGACGCTGCATGTCCGGCTGGTTCGGGTTGGCCGAGGTCGCGGCGACCCTGGCCAGCTCGCCCAGCAATTTGTTCTGGCTGAACGGGTCGGCCATCTCCTTGGCGCCGTAGGCGTAGGGGATGAAATCCTTCGGCTCGGGCAGCGGCTTGACGGTCGGGTGGGTGTCGCGCTTGACCTGGTCCATCCAGTCGCGCAGCTCGCGCTCGTCGCTGTCGCCGCAGCCGGCCAGCAGGCTCGAGAGCAGCATGGCGCCGCAGGCGGCGCGCATCGCGTGGTGCCGGCGGCTCATGCGCTGCCCTCCTTCTTGGCGCCCTTCTTCTTGGCCTTGCGCGCCTTGGCCTGGGCGTCGAGTTCGTCCTGGTCGAGGTAGCGGAAGGTCTTGGCGACGGCGTCGAGCGACAGCGTGCCATCCTTGTCGGTCGACAGCGCCAGGTTGTTCAGCGTGACGATGCGCGACATCTTCGCCATGTCGCCGGCGAATTCGCCGATGTCGTGGTAGCGGCCGGTGACCTTGATGTCGATCGGCAGCTCGGCATAGTAATCCTTGACCTCGACCTGGCGCGGCTTGAACAGCTCGAACTGCAGGCCGCGGCCCAGGCCCGCCTGGTTGATGTCGGACAGCAGCGCATCCATGTCGGCCTTGCTCGGCAACTGCTTCTCGAGGCGCTCGACGTAGCGGTTCACCTGCTGCTGCTGGGCTTCCAGCGCATCGAGGTTGATCGCCTGCGCCATCTTGGATTTGTAGGCGTCGCGCAGCGTGGTTTCCTGCTGCGCCAGGCTGTCCTGTTCCTCGAACTGGCCGCTCCAGTACAAGAAGTAGCCGGCGACCAGCACGGCCGCCATCACGCCGGCCGCGCACAGCAGGCGCGGCGCCAGCGGCCACAGGCCCGGATGGCGCCCCTGCAAGCCTTCGAACTGGGCGCCCAGGTCGGCGAAGAATTCCTTGATATCGATGTTCATGATTGGGTTCCCGCTGCCGGCGTCGCGGCGGCTGGTTTGGCGCTGCCTGCTTTACCGTCCTTGCCCTCGCCATCGCTCTCGCGGGCGCGCTTGATCGCCACGGCCAGCATGAATTCGACGACGCGGCGGCCGGTCTTGCTCTGCGCCAGCGGCACCGCGCGCACCTCGGTCAGTTCCGGCCGCTCGAGCCAGGGCGAATTGCCGGACAGGTTGCGCAGCAGCTCGGCCACGCGTTCCTGCGACTGCGCGAAGCCGTCCAGCGTGACCTTCTGGCCATCCTGCCTGAAGCTCTTCAGGTAGACGCCGTCCGGCATCTGGCGCACCAGTTCGTCGAGCAGGTAGACCGGCTGGTTGCGGTCGCCCTGCAAGTCCTCGACCGCCTGCTGGCGCGCCTTGAGCGCCTCGATCTCGGACTTCAGGTTGGCGATCTTGCTGATCTTCTTGTCAAGGTCCGCGTTGGCGCTCTGCAGCACCTGGTTGCGCTGGTTCTGCATCGCGATGCGGCCGGCGTTGACCGCGCCGACCAGCAGCACCAGCGCCACGCCGGCGATCCCGCCCAGCGCCATCAGGGCCACGAAGGCGGTCTTCTTCTGCTTGCGCTTGGCTTCCCGGTGGGGAAGCAAGTTAATCCGGATCATCAGCCAAACCTCCGCAGCGCCAGTCCGCAGGCGACCAGGTAGGCCGGCCCTTCGCTGCGCAGTTGCTGTTCACGCACCGACGGTCCCAACTGCATGCCCTTGAACGGCGACACCACGCTGCTCGGGATGCGGGTGCGGCTGGCGATGATGTCGAGCAGGCCTGGCACCAGTGCGCAGCCGCCGGCCAGGTAGATCTGGTCGATGCGGGTGTAGGGCGTCGAGGTGAAGAAGAACTGGATCGCGCGCGTCACTTCCAGCGCGGCGTTTTCCAGGAAAGGGGCCAGCAGGTCGCTGCCGTAATTGTCGGGCAGGTCGCCCGCCTTCTTGCGCGCCTCGGCTTCCTCGAACGACAGGCCATAGGCGCGCACGATGTCCTGGGTCAGCTGGGTGCCGCCGAAAGGCTGCTCGCGCTCGTACACGGTATCGCCGTCCAGCATCACCGAGATGTGGGTCGACTGGGCGCCGATCTGGAACAGGGCCACGATCTGGCCGGCCGCCGCGCCCGGCGCACCCTCGGTGGCGCGCACCGCGGCGGCGCGCGCCGCATACGATTCGATATCCATCACGGTCGCGGCCAGGCCCGCGGCTTCGGCGATGGCGACGCGGTCCTCGACTTTTTCGCGGCGCGCCGCGGCCAGCATGACTTCCATGTCCTCCGCCGAGTTGGCGGCAGGGCCGATCACGTCGAAGTCCAGGCTTACCTCATCCAGCGCGAACGGGATATACTGGCTTGCCTCGGACTCGACCTGCACTTCGAGCTGGTCTTCCGGCAGGCCGGCCGGGAGGATGATTTTCTTGGTGATGACGGCGGCCGGCGGCATGCCGAGCGCGACGTGGCGTGCCTTGGTGCCGCTCTTTTTCCAGACGCGCAAGACTGCGTCCGACACCGCTTCGATGTTCTCGATGTTACCGTCGACCACGACACCGCGCGGCAGCGGCTCGGAAGCGTAACGCTCCAGGCGCAGGACGCCCCTGCCGGCATCGGCCAGCTCCACCAGGCGCACGCCGGACGTACTGATGTCGAGCCCGATCAGCGGCGGGCTGGACTGTCCGAACAAGGAACCTAGACTGATCACGAGCGAACTCCTCTTTGCTGCTCTGCGTCCTGCGTGCAGAACGTCGGTTGAAACCCCGGCGCTCTGCTGCGAGGCTGGCGATTGAAGGCCCGTTTGGGGAAAACTCTTGAAGAAACCGGGATGGAGTGCGCATGGAAAGGCACTGCATCAAATCGTAGCAATACTGATGTCCACAGACAAGAAATTTCTACACGGGAACACATGATGAGAAGCGCGAATGCGACACTTGGTTTCAGGCTGTGTTAGATCAACATTGCCACCGCTTTCACACCTGTTGTGCTCTTGTCCAGAGGTGTTTGCATAACTACCTTGACTTATAATGAACCTGATCAATAAAGTGGATTTTCCCTTCGCATGAAAGCTTCCCAACCAGGGACATCCCCGTCCCCGCAACGTTCGCCCAGGCACTCCCCGAAACGCATCCTCCTGACCCTGCTGGCAACCCTGTTCGGCCTGGCCGTGTGCGGCGTGCTGGTGGTGGTGTTCGCGCTGGCCATGGCCTACCCGAACCTGCCCGCCCTCGACACCCTGACCGACTACCGTCCGAAGATGCCGCTGCGGATCTTCACGGCCGATAACGTCCTGATCGGCGAATTCGGCGAGGAGCGCCGCACCCTGGTGCACTTCAAGGACATTCCCGACGTGATGAAGAAGGCGGTGCTCTCGATCGAGGACGACCGTTTCTACGAACACGGCGGCGTCGACTACTGGGGCATCCTGCGCGCGGCCCTGCACAACGCCACCGGCGGGGCGCGCCAGGGCGCGTCGACCATTACCCAGCAGGTGGCGCGCAACTTCTTCCTGTCGAGCGAACAGACCCTCAAGCGCAAGGCCTATGAAGCGCTGCTGGCCTGGAAGATCGAGAAGAACCTGACCAAGGACCAGATCCTCGAGGTCTACATGAACCAGATCTACCTGGGCCAGCGCGCCTTCGGCTTCTCGTCGGCGGCCCAGATCTACTTCGGCAAGGACCTGAAGGACATCACGGTGGCCGAAGCGGCCATGCTGGCCGGCCTGCCGAAGGCGCCGTCTGCCTACAACCCGGTGGTCAATCCGAAGCGCGCGCGCCAGCGCCAGCAGTACATCCTGCAGCGCATGCACGACCTGCGCTACATCAGCGACGCCCAGTATGAAACTGCCAAGAACGAGGAACTGAAGATCAAGACCGACAGCACCGCCTTCGGCGTGCATGCCGAATACGTGGCCGAGATGGCACGCCAGCTGGTCTACGAACAGTTCAAGGAAGACACCTATACGCGCGGCCTGAACGTGTTCACCACGATCACCAAGGCCGACCAGGACGCCGCCTACCTGGCGCTGCGCCGCGGCGTGATGGACTACGAGCGCCGCCATCCCTACCGCGGCCCGGAAAAATACATCGAGATCCCGAAATCGAAGGCCGACGCCGACGAGGCGATCGAGGCCGAGCTGGCCGAGCACCCGGATTCCGACGACATCGTCGCCGCCATCGTGCTGACGGCCTCGCCTTCCCAGGTGACGGCGGTGCTGGCCTCGGGCGAGGAGATCTCGATGTCGGGTGCCGGCGTGGCCTTCGCCCGCGAATGGCTGTCGCCCAAGGCCACGGCCACGCGCCGCCTGCGCCGCGGCGCCGTGATCCGCGTGAGCCAGGACGGCGGCTCGTCCTGGAACATCACCCAGCTGCCGGAAGTGGAATCGGCCTTCGTCGCGGTGAATCCGGGCGACGGCCAGATCCGCGCGCTGGTCGGCGGCTTCGATTTCAACCGCAACAAGTTCAACCACGTGACCCAGGCCTGGCGCCAGCCCGGTTCCTCGTTCAAGCCCTTCATTTACTCGGCCTCGCTGGAACGCGGCTTCTCGCCGGCGACCCTGATCAACGACGCCCCGATCTCCTTCGACGCCGGCTCGACCGGCGGCCAGGCCTGGGAACCGAAGAACTACGACGGCAGGTATGAAGGCCCGATGACGATGCGGCGCGGCCTGACCAAGTCGAAGAACATGATCTCGATCCGCATCCTGAACAAGATCGGCGCCCGCTACGGCCAGGAATACGCGACCCGCTTCGGCTTCGACCCCGACAAGAACCCGCCCTACCTGACGCTGGCGCTGGGCGCGGGCGCGACCACGCCGCTGCAGATGGCCGGCGCCTATTCCGTGTTCGCCAACGGCGGCTACCGCATCAGCCCCTACATCATCTCGAAGGTGACCGAC
>CAJYQM010000100.1 GCA_913777025.1 uncultured Massilia sp.
CCAGCGGCATCGGCCTGGCCACGGCGCGCGGGGCCGCCGAACGCGGTGCCAAACTGGTGCTGGCGGCGCGTGACGGCGACGCACTCGACACCCTGGCCCACGAGATGCGCCAGCGCGGCGCCGAGGTGGCGACGGTGGCGGCCGACGTGGGCGACCCGGCCGACGTCGCGCGCATCGGCAAGACGGCGGTCGAGAAATTCGGCCGCGTCGACACCTGGATCAACAATGCCGGCATCGGCACCTTCGGCACCCTGGAGCAGGTGACGCTGGAAGACATGCAGCGCCTGATGCAGACCAATTTCTGGGGCGTGGTGCACGGCTCGCTGGAAGCGGTCAAGCTGCTGCGCGCCCATGGCGGCGGCGCCATCATCAACCTGGGCAGCGAAGCCTCGGACCGCTCGATCCCGCTGCAAGGCACCTATGCCGCCTCCAAGCACGCGATCAAGGCCTTCACCGAGTCGCTGCGCATGGAGCTGGAAAAGGACAAGGCGCCGATTTCGATGACCCTGATCAAGCCGGCCGCCATCGACACGCCTTTCGCCAAGCACGCGAAAAACTACATGCGGAACGAGCCGACGCTGCCGGCGCCGATCTATTCGCCGGAACTTGCCGCGCGCACCATCCTGCACGCCGCCGAGGTGCCGGAGCGCGACCTGTTCGTGGGCGGCGGCGCCAAATTCACCTCGGTGCTGAGCCAGCTCCTCCCGCGCTCCATCGACCGCTACATGCGCGGCAGCATGTTCGACAAGCAGCAAACGGACAAGCCGAGCGCGCCGAACCGCCGCGACGCCCTGCACGAACCGGACGCACGCCAGGAACTGCGCCAGCGCGCGGGGCTGACGCCGAGGCCGATCGACAAGAATTTGTATACGACGCTGGGGATGCATTCCACCGCGACCAAGACGGTGCTGGTGGGCGGGGCCTTGCTGGCGGCGTACGCGGTGTGGCGCAAGCCGAAGCTGGGGGCCTGGCACGCATGATTGGCTGCTCACGGGTTGCTTGAACGCGTGGACGGCCGAGCCGTCCACCCTACCTGGAACGCATGCTTCATGGGTAGGGTGGACGGGTTCCCCGTCCACGCGTTCATGCGACATACGCATCACCATCAAAAAAGGCCGGGCAACCCAAGCTGCCCGGCCTTTCTACTGAAGCGGATCGGGATTACTTGCCCGGCGCCTGTCCCTTCGGCGGCTCGCTGCCGAGGAAATCCACGTCCTCGTCCGTCAGCGGCAGGTCCGGAATCGACTCGATATGGTCGGTATCGATGTCGCTGCCATCGCGCGACACGATGTCGCGGCCGGCGGCGGCGCGTTCACCGGTACCGCCGAAGTCGCTGTCGCTTTCCATGTCCGGGTCGCCCATGTCGGCGCCGGCACTGTCGTGGGCGTAGCTGGCTTCGTTGTCCGAGGTGGTGCCGGTGTCCAGGTTCAGCATCTGGTCGTCGTCCAGGTTGGCGGCGAAGCCGGGGCCGCCGACCACATCGCTGCCGGAATCGGAGATGTCGCTCGGGCCGAGCGAATCGACGCCGTGGCCTTTGCCCAGGCTTCGGTCTGGTGCTTCCGGAAAGTTATCCGGATCAAGTGTGCTCGTGCCAGTCATAAGTCCTCCATTGCAATATATGAAACATGGGTACAGGCTAACCCAAAACTAGAACGCGTGGCGCATGCCCACGTTCACGGCCGCACTGCCGCTGCCGCGCGCCGCGTTGCCGATCAGGATGCCGTTGCTGTTCGTGTTGACCGTGTGCGAGACCGCGGCGTAGAAGTCGGTCTTGCGCGACACGACGTAGCTGGCGCCGACCGCGATCTGGTTGGCGTCGCGGTTGGCCCGGTCGCGGTCGTTCTTGTGGATGAAGGATGCCAGGAAGGTCGTCGATCGGGTCATGGGCACCGCCACGCCGGCCATGGCGTCGCGGCTGTCCGTCGACGAGGTGCTGGCCACGCCGGCGGAATACGGGTTGTCCGGGTTGTACAGCGGCGAACCGCCCCAGCCGCGGTTGGCGGCATAGGCCGCATAGGCCGTGCCCCAGCGCGTGCGCAGGTTGGCCGCGACGATCGAGTTCTTGGCATCCAGGTTGTTGCCGACCAGGTTGTACAGCTGAACCTGGGCCACATGGCGGTTCTGGTGCGCCGCCCGCAGCGACACGCTGCCGTAGTCGACGCCGACCGTCATGCCCCAGGCACGGTTGGCCATCGAGTTGCCGCCCAGGGTGTCGACGGTCCAGGAAGCGTCGGTCGAGACGTGCTTCATGCGGCTGCTGTAGTAGCGCACGCCGCTCGACACCAGGCTGCCGCTCGGGTTGACCAGGTTGCTGGGTCCGCCCGCCATGCCGGTGTGGAAGGGGTCGCCGACGTCGGCCCGGGTCAGGAATTCCAGGTTGTACTGGCGTCCCAGCACGATGCCGCCGGGGCCTTCGCTCACGCCGAGCGTACCGATATGGCCGTAACCACGGCGCGGCGGCCTGCTCCAGTCCGCGGCACCGTGGGTGCCAGCGGCCGGCTGGGCCGTGAACACGGCAATGTCGTGTCCGCCGGGCTTTTCCCCGACGTAGGTGGTGTCCTGTGCAAACGCAGTGATCGTGCTTCCACCCAGCACGCAGCAAGCAACGAAACCTTTGTTCATGGCGAATTCCTTTGTACAGCTCAACCTTATCCGGTCTGCGACAGCCTTATCTGTCCAATATCTCACAAACCAACGGTTAATTTCTCCCGACGTAATGTCAGTCGAGTCCGACATTTCAATGCACCCGATTGGCGCCTCATCCATTTCAGGCTTAGAATCGCCCCGTACGATATGTAACTAAACTACACAACAGAGGGAGACATGGGATATTTCAGCCGTACCCTGACTACAATGACCTTGGCGCTGTGCGCCGCGCTTCCGACCGCCTTTGCCGCGGACCAGGCCGCGACCCGCCCGATGCAGCACGTGGCCTGGTCGCGCAGTGCCAATATCTACGAAGTCAATATTCGCCAGT
>CAJYQM010000101.1 GCA_913777025.1 uncultured Massilia sp.
TAACCTCAATATGACACTTGTTGCGCGCGTTTGCGCTGCAAATACCATGCTGCCACGCCGGCCAGCGCGGCAACGCCCATCGCCGGCTTGCCCAGCTTGCGCTTGCGGATGAAGCCTAGCACGGTCAGGGCATAAGGCGCCAGCACCGACACGCTTGTGCCGGTCGGCTTGAGCAGCACGTCGGCCCGCGTGCGCAACGCCCAGGTGGCGTGGTCGAGCACGGAATGGAACATGACTTCCGGGCGCGCCGCATGCTTGATCTGGGCGCGCGCGTGGGCCACGCCGGTGCGATAGAACTCGCCATCGCGCAGCAGCGCCCGCTTGCGTTCCTCGTGCGTGCCGTGGTGGCCGGGGCTGATGTGGGTCTTGGATTCCATGTGCTTTCTCCTTTACATCAGCATGTCGCGGTCGTTGCGCAGTTCCTTCATGGTTTCCGGGAAGGCCAGCTTGCCCTGCTTCAGCATCGACAGGCCCTTCCCCACCAGGATCGCGGTGATGACGGCAAATACGAGGAACATGACGAGCAGGATTTTCCAGCCCATCTCGTCCCAGGCCAGCGCCACGATGGTCGCGGTGCCGTAAGCCAGCGCGAACCAGGTCGCCAGCACCGCGCAGGCGAAGATGGCCACCAGCTCGATGAGGTGGTTGCGCACCTCCGTCAGTTCAAGCGCGGCCAACTCCACGCGCGAGACCACGAGCCCGAACACATTCTTGACCAGGCCGGTGATCCCGCCCATCAGGCCGGGGCTATGCACGACGGTGTCTTGGTTTTCCATGGTTCCCCCGCCGGTTGTTATTTACGGCTCAGCAAGACACCTGCCAGCAGGCCGACGCCGGCGGCGACAGCCACGGTGCGCCACGGGTTGTCCTTGACGTAGACATCGGCCGTGTGCGCCAGTTCCTTGCCTTTGACCAGGGCTTGATCCTGGTATTGGCCGGCCTTGCCCATCGCCACGTCCAGCATCTGCATGCCGCGCTCACGCAGTTCGTCGGCCTTGTTGCCGGTCAGGGCGGCGGCCGCGGTCAGCAGCGACTGGGCGTCCTTGACCAGGGCCTTGACGTCGGCGCCGGCGTCGTCCAGGCTGCCGTTGGCGGAAGCGGCGTTGATGTTGGCGCGGGCGGCATTGGCGTTGGCGCGGAGGGACTCGAACATGATGAACTCCTTTACGTTATTGTGATGGTGGTGGTTGAAGCTTGTGTGCTGCGTGTTTCAGGCCAGCAGGTCGCGCATGTCGTCCGCGTGTTCCTCTTCGGTGGCCAGGATCTCGATCAGCATGTTCTTGGTGGTCGGGTCCTTGTCGCCGATCGCCTGGATCATCTGGCGATAGGATTCGATCGCCACGCGTTCGGCGATCAGGTCGGCGCGGATCATCGCCTGCACGTCCTCGGAATCGTCATACTCGGCATGGCTGCGCGCGGTCAGCGTGGCCGGGTTGAAGTTCGGCGAGCCGTTCAGCTGGACGATGCGTTCGGCGATACGGTCGGCGTGGTCCTGCTCCTGCTGGGCGTGTTCCAGGAACTCGTCCTTGATGTGGCCGGTATTCGGGCCGCTGACGGTGTAGTAGTGGCGCTTGTAGCGCAGCACGCACAGCAGCTCGGTGGCGAGCGCGGCGTTGAGCATGGCGATCACGGCTTCGCGGTCGGCGGCATAGCCTTCGGTGACGGCGCCGTCTTCGAGGTTGGCCGCGGCGCGGCGGATTTCGGCGATGTCGAAGCCGTGGGCCAGGTTGGAATTCGTTTCGTTCATGGTAGTTCTATCCTCTTCAAAAAAGCTGGGCGGATCAGCGCTGGGCTGCGCGCGGCGGGATCGCCGCGCCTTCGTTCGACAGCACGATTTCCACGCGGCGGTTGAGCTGGCGGGTCGATGCCGAGTCGTTGGACGCGACCGGGTAGGCCTCGCCATAACCACGCATGGCGACGCGCTCGCGCGGCACGCCAAGGCCGGTCAGGGCCTGGGCCACGGACGCCGCGCAGCGTTCGGACAGGTCCTTGTTATGGGCCGAGCTGCCGGTGCTGTCGGTAAATCCTTCGACCAGGACGCTGCGGTCCGGGTTCTGCATCATGACGTCGGCCAGCTTGCGCACCGTCGCCATGCCGTTCGCGGTCAATTCGGCGCGGTCGGTGGCGAACAGCACGTCGCCGATCGTCACCACCATGCCGCGCTCGGTCTTTTGCGCATGCAGTTCGACCAGCAGGGCTTCCAGGCGCGAGGAACGCTCGGCCAGCTGGGCGGCCTGCTGCTGCGCGGCCTGGGCCTGGGCCTGGGCGTCGGCGGCCTGGGCCTGGGCGGTGGCGGCCTGCGCCTGGGCCATGGCAGCGTCGCGCTTAGCGCGTTCGGCCTCGGCGGTCCGGGCTTCGAGCTGCACGCGGTCGCGTTCGCGGCTGGCGTTGGCGATCTCGACCTCGGCGGACTTGGCCTTCGCCACTTCCTGGGCGGTGGCGATGCGCTGCTTGGCCACGTAGGCCAGGCGGTCGATGGTGTCCAGGCTCTCGCGCTTGGCGGCGGCCTGGTTGGCGCGGTCGAGCGCCTCGCCGGCCTGCTTGAATTCGAGCGGCGCGTAGCTCGACACCTGCGGGTTGTTGTTGGCCGCGACGAAGTCGGCGCGCGCTTCGTCGAGGGTGGCGGTGGTGGTGGGCATCGAGCTGCAGGCGGCCAGCATCAGGCTGCTTGCGAACGCGAGCGACTTCATGAAATGCGTTTTCATTGGCTTCCTCCCTGGTCGTCTGTCCTGGATCACTGGCCGGAGTTGGCGCGATCGACTTCCTGGCGCAGCACGCGCAGGTCGGCGTTCAGGGCATCGGCGGCGGCGGTGGCCTTGGCCGACGCGGCCTTGCTCTGGGCCAGCTTGGCGTCGGCCTGGGCCTGCACGGCCAGCTCGCGCGCTGTCTTGTAATCCTTGGCGGCCAGCGCCTGGTTGGCACGCATCATCTTGTCGCGCGCCGCGTTGATTTCCTGGGGCGCCAGTTCGGGCGCGCCGGCGGACACCGCGTTCTCGACGGCGTTGTGCGACACGGCGACGGCGGCCGTGGCCGGGGTCTTTTCCGGGCTGGCGCAAGCGGCCAGCGACAGGACCGCGGCCGCAGCGCCGAGTTGCATCAGCAGGTGCATCGGCTGTTTCGACATCATGTTCTCCCGTTCAATCAATCTGTTAGTAACGTTATAACCCTCTTGCACCGCGAATTCGGTTCGCTGGCGCACATTGCCGGCCGCTTGCCCAGCCGTTCCCCGGGCTACGGTGTGCCACCGCACATTGACGCCATGCCCTTTACGTTAATCTTCACCCAACACATCGCATCCAAGGACGGCCATGTCAGCCCAACAGCCCAAGCAGGGCGCGCACGGGTCTCACCGTATGTCGCGCCCGATGAAAATCACCCTCAGCATCGTCGGCATCCTGGTGGCGATTCCCATCATCGCCATCATCATCCTGCTGACCTTCGACTGGAATCGCGCCAAGCCCTGGCTCAACGCCAAGGTCAGCGAAGCCATCGACCGCCCCTTCGCCATCGTCGGCGACCTCGCCGTGCACTGGGAACGCCCGTCGGACACCATCGTCCCCGGCCAGCGCACATGGCGCGACTACATCCCGTGGCCGCACTTGTACGCCAACGACGTCCACGTCGGCAACCCCGCCGGCCTGCCCCAGCGCGACATGGCCAGCGTGCGCCAGTTCTCGTTCTCGCTGAATCCCTTCGCCCTGCTCAGCCACACGATCAACATTCCGGTGCTGCGCTTCGACGGCCCGAAGGTCGAACTGCTGCGGACCGACGCCACGCACTACAACTGGGTCTACAAGCGCGAGGAAAAGGAATCGAAGTGGAAGCTCGACCTCGAGCGCCTGGTGCTGTCGCGCGGCCAGATCCACGTGCTGGACGCGATCACCAAGGCGGACGTCACGGCCGACGTCGACACGCTGGCGGGCGACCCGACCTACGGCATCGCCTGGAAGCTGCGCGGCACCTACAACGAGGTGCCGGTCGGCGGCGGCGGCAAGGCCGGCGCGGTGCTGTCGCTGCAGGACCAGGACGCCCCCTTCCCGGTCCAGGCCGACATGCATGGCGGCCCCTACCACCTTGCCCTCGAGGGCACGGTCACGCGGCCGGCCAAGCTGGAAGGCGTCGACGTGCGCCTGAAGCTGGGCGGCCCGAGCATGGCGCGCCTGGACGACCTGACCGGACTGGTGTTGCCCGAAACGCCGCCGTTCACAACCGAAGGCCACCTGACCGGCACCCTGGCCGACGAGGGCCGCAGCCGCTGGACCTATGACAAGTTCAAGGGCAAGGTCGGCGAATCGGATATCGGCGGCACCCTGACCTTCCAGGCCGGCAAGCCGCGCAACAAGCTGACCGCGACCGTGAACTCGCACCAGCTGCGCTTTGCCGACCTCGGTCCGCTGGTCGGCGCCGACTCGAACGCCGACAAGAAGAAGCGCGGCGTGGCCGCGGTGCAGCCGCAGAGCAAGGCGCTGCCGGTGGAGAAATTCAAGACCGAAAAATGGAAGGCGCTGGATGCCGACGTACGCTTCACGGCGGACCGCATCGTCAAGACCGCCGACCTGCCGCTCAGCAAGCTGAACACCCACCTGACCTTGAACAATGGCGTGCTGACCCTGAATCCGCTGAACTTCAACTTCGCCGGCGGCAGCGTCAACTCACATATCAAGCTCGACGCCAGCGCCGGCAGCAACGGCAAGGGCGATGCGATCAAGGCCACGCTCGACGCCACCGCGCGCCAGATCAAGATCAAGCAACTGTTCCCGCAGGTCGAGAAGATCCAGCAAGCCACCGCCGGCGACATCTACGCCGAAACCAAGCTGACCGCCACCGGCGATTCGGTCGCCGAGATGCTGGCGAAATCGAACGGCGAAGTGAAGGGCCTGGTCAGCCAGGGCGTGGTCAGCAAGCTGCTGCTCGAGGAAGCCGGCCTGAACGTCGGCAACATCATCCTCACCAAGCTGTTCGGCGACAAGCAGGTGCAGCTGAACTGCCTGGCCTCGGACCTGGCTGTCAAGAACGGCGTGGCGGAAACCCGCACCTTCGTGCTCGACACCGAGGAAGCCATCGTCGACATCAACGGCTGGGTCAACCTGAACAACGAGCAGATGAATTTGCGCGTGAAGCCGGAGACCAAGGCGCTGCGCCTGTTCACGCTGCGCACGCCGTTCTACGTGAAAGGCACGTTCAAGAACCCTGACCTCTCGCTCGACAAGAAAGTGCTGGCGCTCAAGGGTGGCGCCGCGGCCGCGCTGGCCGTGGTGGCCGCGCCGGTCGCCGCCCTGCTCCCGCTGATCAACACCGGGCCGGGCAAGGACAGCCCTTGCTCGAGCCTGCTGGCCCAGGCCCGCGCCAAGCCGCAGGCCCCGCCGCCGGGCAAGACCCTCAAGCGTTGAGCATGCGAAAGGAGCACTGAAAAACCGTCGCGAGCGGCAGCAATGCCGGTTGAGAAGCGCAGCTGTACGAGAGTACAGCGAGCATCGCAGACCGGCAGTGCAACGCGCAGCAGGTTTTGCAGGCTCCTCAATGTTATATGTCGTACAGAGTACCGTGGCGTGCGCAGGTAATCTGTAGTCAAGGTGGCAAGCGATGGGCAATAGCCCATCGGCTTGCCGCCGGTTATAACGGAACAAGGAACAGGACATGAAGCGATTCGGCACCACCACGGCCCTGCTGGCAGCCTTGATGCTCGGCACGGTCGCGGGATGCGCCGGCGACGGCCGGCACGACAGTGTCGGGCAATACGTCGACGACGCCGCCATCACGGCCAAGGTCAAGGCCGCCATCGTCGCGGATCCGCGGCTGAAGGCAACCGAGATCAACGTCGAGACGGCGCGTGGCGTGGTCCAGCTGAGCGGCTTCGTCAGCTCGGCGGACGACGTCGCCACCGCCGCATCGGCCGCCCGCACCGTGAAGGGCGTCCAATCGGTACGCAATGACCTGCGCCTGAAGTGAAGTCAACACCCACCAACAGGAGATCACCATGAAAACCATCAAAAACCTCATCGTTACCGCATCGATCGCAACCGTGGCCCTGGGCCTGACCGGCTGCGCCGGCATGTCGCAGCAAGACAAGAACACCGCCATCGGCGCCGGCGCCGGTGCAGTGGTCGGCGGCGTCCTCACCGGTGGCAGCGCTGTCGGCACCGTGGGTGGCGCAGCCGTCGGCGGCGTGATCGGCAACCAGGTCAAGCAGACCCACTAAGCAGTTCGCACGACACCAAAACGAAGCGCCCCGCAATCGCGGGGCGTTTTGTTTGGGCTGTCCAACACGTCGTTTCAGGAAGTCGATCGATGCGGAGATGGCTTCATACGGTATCGGTTCATACCGTATGAATCGTTTCGGCGTCAGACCAGCACCGGGGCCGGCGCCGCGAATTCGGCACCCGCCTCGCGCACGATCTCGTAGCAGGTGCAGGCCGCGGCAGCCAGTCCCTCCGGATCCAGGATCTCGATGTTGCCGCGGCTGTAGTCGATCAGTCGCTGCTGCTGCAGCGCGCTGGCGGCCTTGGTCACGCCGACCCGCCGCACACCGAGGGCGTGTGCCAGGAATTCGTGGGTCAGGTGGAATTTGTCGGATTGCAGGCGGTCGCGCGTGACGAGCAGCGAGCGCGCCAGCCGCGCTTCCAGCACGTGGTAGCGGCTGCAGACGGCGATCTGGATGGCCTGGGCCAGCAAGGCGTCGGTGTAGCGGTACAGCACGCGTTGCAGGCAGGGATTACGTGCGAATTCGGCGCGCAGCTGGCCGGCGTCGATGCGGCTGGCGCTGCCGGCGCGCTGGACCACGGCGCGCACCTGCGTGGTGTCGTGGCCGAGGGCGACGGTAGCGCCCAGCATGCCTTCGCGGCCGACCAGGCCGACTTCGAGCGTCATGCGGCCTTCCGCCACGCCCATCAGCGAGATCAGGCAGTCGTGCGGAAAATAGATGTGGCGGATCGGGTCGCCGGGCTCGCACAGCACCGCGCCGACGTCGACCTGGACTTGGTCGAGGGCGGGCAGCATCCGCGCCAGCTCCTCCGGCGGGAGCGCGGCCAGCAGCAGGTTGGCATTGTGCTCGGCGACCATGGGTGGAGCTGGAGAATTCATCTGACCCTCACGGTTGGACTCTTCGG
>CAJYQM010000102.1 GCA_913777025.1 uncultured Massilia sp.
GCGGCTGACGGCACCACCTGGAAGGTCGGCACGCCGGCCGAAGCCCAGCCGCGCGGCGAGTGGTGGCGCGCCTTCGGCGATCCGGCGCTGGATGCGCTCGTGCTTGATGCCACCGCCAACAACCAGAGCCTGGCCGTGGCCGCGGCCCGGGTCAAGCAGGCCCGCAGCATCGCCGGCATCGCCGAAGCCGACCGGATTCCGCAGATCGGCGTCGGTGTCGGTGCCCAGCGCGCCCGCCTGTCGCCGCTGGAAGCCCAGCAGGCATCGGGCACGCCGGTGGCGCCCGCCAACACCTATTCGGCGCGGCTGTCGGCCAGCTACGAGCTCGACCTGTTCGGCCGGGTGTCGAGCAACGTGGCGGCGGCGCGTGGCGACGCCGGCGCGGTGGAAGCGACCTACCGTTCGGTGCTGCTGTCGCTGCAGGCCGACGTGGCGCAGACCTACCTGCGGCTGCGTGCGCTGGACGCCGAACTGGCGACGGTGGAGCAGACCGTGCGCCTGCGCGAGGAAAGCGTGCGCGTGACCGGACGCCGTTTCGAGTTGGGCGACATCGGCGAATTCGACCTGGCCCGCGCCCGCACCGAATTGTCGACCGCGCGCGCCGAAGCCATCGGCCTGCAGCGCCAGCGCACCACCGCCGAACACGCGCTGGCGGTCCTGCTGGGCAAGCCGGCATCGAACTTCAGCGCGCCGGCGCGGCCGCTGGAAGATGGCGCGACCCTGCCGCTGATCCCGGCCGGTCTGCCGTCCACGCTGCTGGAGCGCCGTCCCGACATCGCCGGCGCCCAGCGCACGATGGAAGCGGCCAATGCGCGCATCGGCGTGGCGCGGTCCGCCATGTTCCCGGCGCTGAGCATCGGCGCCGACGGAGGCGGGGTGGCCAGCACCTTCGGCGACGTGTTCAAGTGGAGCAGCCGCTCCTGGTTGCTGGGCGCGTCGCTGGCCATGCCGCTGATCGACGGCGGCCGCAACCGCGCCAACATCACGCGCAGCGAGGCCGCGCTCGAGGAGGCGGTGGGCAGCTACCGCCAGAGCGTGCTGAGCGCCTTTGCCGAGGTCGAGGACAACCTGGCCGGCCTGCGCATCCTGGCCGGGCAGAGCTTCGAGACCGAGCAGGCGCTGGTGTCGGCGCGCCGTTCGGCCGACCTTGCGCAAAAGCTGTACGACGCCGGCCGTTCCGGCTACCTGGAACTGCTGGACGCCCAGCGCAACCTGGCCTCGGTCCAGCGCAGCGCGGTGCAGTTGCGCGGCGAACGCGCCGTGACCACGGTGGCGCTGATCCGCGCGCTGGGCGGCGGCTGGGATGCGCCGCGGCCGGACGATACGGCCCAAGCCCGGCATTGAACACAAAAGAGTCTCGTCCTTGGGCTGATTACTACCGATGATGCCCTTTGCGGCAGTCCGCGTGAGCGGCTGCCGTTTTTTCGTTTTGTCGAAAAACTTTACATTCATCAATTGCATCATATTGATCAAATTATCAATGTTTTCTGCTCATCTGAGAGGTATGGTGGATTTGATGATCGATGACTCTTGTACTTGAAATATCTTTTTCCTGTCGGAAAATTTTACAGCGAATCCGAAAAATCGCTACTGCTGATACGTAAGGGATTGATTCTCCATGGGTTTTTGAAGCTGGCACTGTAATTGCTTTAAGGGAAGTTATAGTAACGAAAAACAACTTTAACTTTCCCAGGGATTCACCATGAACAAGACCCTCTTCGCCACACTCGGCTTCGCCGCCGCCCTGTTCGCCACCAGCGCCCAAGCCCACTACCAGACGATCATCCCGACCACGACGACGGCCGTCACCGACATGAACCAGCGCTTCAGCACCACCTATGCCCTCGACGGCAACAAATACACCAATGTATGGGTCGGTGTCGTCGCCAAGGGCGACTATGGCGTCAACGGCTTCTTCCAGGACGACCAGTATTTCAATCTCTTCGTCGATGGCCTGCAGGTTGCACACTGGAGCAGCAGCGGCGGCAGCAACTACTCGGTCGACACGAACCTCTACGGCATCGACTACACCCTGAGCGGCTACGTGAGCCTGACCGATGCGCAGTGGACCGCGTTCTCCGCCGACAACAAGCTGAACATCACGTGGCAGAACGGTTCGGACGTGACGCCGTCCTCCTTCTGGGGCGGGCCGGACTACGTCAGCTTCAACGTGCAGGGTATCCTGGCCTCGGTGGCGACCGCTCCGGTTTCGACCACTCCGGTCACCACCACCCCGACCACCACGACACCGGTGACCACGACGCCAGTCACAACCTCGCCGCAGCCGGTCACCAGCGTACCGACGACCGGTTCGACGGCGAACGCCGTCCCGGAACCGGGCTCGATCGCGCTGCTGGGCCTGGGCCTGGCCGCGCTCGGCTTCGCACACCGCCGCCGCAAGGGCTGATGCCCTCGGCAGCAGGGTAGACACGAACGGGGCCGACGCCCCGTTTGCCGTTTCTGGACTATGATGCGGCCATGCCAGATTCCCTGCTTACCGGCCTCGCTCCCGTCATCGCGCTTGACACCCGCATCGTCATCCTGGGCAGCTTTCCGGGCGCCGCCTCGCTGGCCGCGCAGCAGTATTACGCCCATCCGCGCAACCAGTTCTGGAAACTGGTCGGCGCGCTGGTCGGCGAAGATTTGTATGCCCTCCCTTACGACCAGCGCCTGCCTCGCCTACTGGCGCACCGCTTCGGCCTGTGGGACGTGCTGGCCGCCTGCGAACGCGAGGGCAGCCTCGACTCGGCGATCCGCAAGCCGGCGGCAAACGATTTCGAACGGCTGCACCGCTTGTGTCCGGCACTGGAGACGGTGGGATTCAATGGGCAGGCCTCGGGCAAGTTTGCGCCGCAGTTTGCGGCGCATGGTTACCGGACTGTGGTGTTGCCGTCGAGTTCGCCGGCACACATGGCCTTGAACTTCGAGCAAAAGCTGGAGCGCTGGCGTGCCCTGGTCGAACCCGGTGCGGATGTACGGCCGGGCATCCAGATGGATTGGTTGACGTAAAACAAGCCGCTTCCAAGCGGCGAAACCTGTTGTCGTGTAGAATGACGTTATTGACTTTCCGCCGGAACAAAGTATCTCACGTACTCTTTTAATTCGGCGCAACGTCCCTATATTGGATTCATCCCCCAGCGCGTGGGTGCCGTTTGCAGTGGGCGCCTCACGTTTCCGACTTTTCCCTTGTTGCACCGACAGACCGGCACCCTGTCCCGACGGCCGCGCATTCGCGTTTTTGCCGATCGGCGCTTTTTTCATTGCTGGCCCAGGAAGAGTCGTCTTACATCGTAAAGGACATGACATGAAAGAAGAACTGATCGAAATGAGCGGCAAGGTCACCGAAGTGCTGCCGGAGATGCGCTTCCGCGTCGACCTGGAGAATGGGCATCAACTGGTGGCTTACACGTCGGGCCGCATGAAGAAGAACCACATCCGCATCATCGCGGGTGACCGCGTGACGCTCGAGATGTCGCCGTATGACTTGAACAAGGGCCGCATCACCTTCCGTCATATCGACAACCGCGGCTCGTCGCCGTCGCCGGCCTCGCGCCAGCGCCGCCGCTGATCCACGGCGCTTGAAGTAGCATGAAAGGGCCGGTCCTTCGCAAGAAGGGCCGGCCCTTTGTCTTTGAAGACGCGCCCGGATCCTCAGTCGGCGTGGAAGGCTTCGATCAGTTCGTCCAGCAGCTCGGCGGTTTCCTCGTCGGACAGGCCGAGATAGGCCTGGACGCGCGCGCCGCCCTTGTTCCATTCGATCGATTCGGCCTGGCCCTGGTATTTGCTGATCGCGGCTTCCGCCAGCAGGGACAGCGCAACCAGCGATTGCACGGCGGGCGCCGCACTGGCGTCTTCCAGCACCGTGTAGTCGTGGTGGTGCAGGATGGCCCAGGAGACGTCGCCGGCCAGGCCCCAGTTGCGGGCCAGCAGGCAGCCGACCGAGGCGTGCGAGGTCGAGTGGCGCTCGTCCTCGAGCGCGGTGAACGGGCGTTCGGTGTCCAGCGAGGCGGCGGCGTAGGTGGCGCCGTAGTCGGCGAAGCGGTTCATCAGCAGCGGCACGCCGGTGTCGCAGAACAGGCCGAAGGTATGCGCCACGTCGCTGGCGCCGATGCGCATGCGGCGCGACAGGAACACCATGGCCTGGGCACGGCGCGAGGACAGGTCCCAGAAGCTGGCCAGGGCCGCGCCGTCGGCCGGGATCGCCTGGCGCGCGAGCAGCCCGGCCATCAGGGCTGCGACCTGGTTCATGCCGATGAACATGATGGCCTGGTTGATCGACTTCGCCTTGCGGCCGCCGTAGACCGACGAGTTGGCGAGCTTCAGCAGGGCGCCCGACATGCCGACGTCGCTGGCGACGATGCGGCCGATCTCATCCGGGGAAGGATCGGGCGATGCCAGCTCGCGTTGCAGGTCGGCCAGCAGGCTGGGACGCGGCGGAATACGGATCGACTTGATCAGGGCGTCGACCGGATCCTCGGCGGCGCTGGGACGGGCCAGGGCGGTTGCTGTACTCATGACTGGGAAGGGAAGATAGTGCTGCACGGAAATATGTGCGAAGCGCATCACTATAAACTACCCGCGTAAAAGTTGCAGCAATGCATTTGATTGTTTTGTCGATTTTGAGACTATACAGACGGTGCGACTGGCCCGACGCGAGCGTTGTAAGATTCATACATGCCTGCTTCCAATCTCATCGGTATTGATTTTCTTGCACCTTCCCATCTCGTTGCACGCCAGTTGATCGGGGTGACGGTGCTGGTGAACGGCGTCGGCGGACGCATCGTCGAAACCGAAGCCTACGACGGCGAAGATCCGGCCTCGCACAGCTATTCGGGGCCGACCGACCGCAATTTCGCGATGTTCGGGCCGCCCGCCCACGCCTATGTCTACCGCTCCTACGGCATCCACTGGTGCCTGAATTTCGTCTGCCGCGAAGAGGGGCATGGCGCCGGGGTCCTGATCCGGGCGCTCGAGCCGATGGTAGGATTGGAGGCGATGCAGGAGCGACGCGGCACCGTCGATGAGTGGCTGCTGTGTTCCGGGCCAGGCAAGTTGTGCCAGGCGCTGGGCGTGACGCGCGCGCTGAACGGCGCTTCGCTGGCGGCGCCGCCGTTCGAACTGCAGGCGGCGCCGGAGGGGATCGAGGTGGTCAGCGGACCGCGCATCGGGATTTCGAAGGCAGTCGATGTGCCGTGGCGTTTCGGCCTGAAGGGATCGCGCTACGTGAGCAAGCCCTTCCGTTAACCCCTGGCGCGCCGGCGCGGCGTGCCCTGCATGGCGGCCGCACGGTGTTCGAGCGCCGGCCGCGCCCCGCGCATCGGGCTGCCCGCCGCGCGCCGTTCGGACGCCACCGGCTGGATGTCCTCGTCGCCGTCGAGCCCGATCTGCGCAGTCCCCTGCATCGCATCCCCGCCCTCGATCTGGAACACGGACACCGCGCGCGCCAGGTTGACGGTCTGTTCGTGCAGGCTGGCCGCCGCCGCCGCCGCCTGTTCGACCAGGGCCGCGTTCTGCTGGGTCATGTCGTCCATCTGCCCGACGGCGAGATTGACCTCGGCGATGCCCTCGGCCTGCTCGCTGCTGGCCACGCTGATGCGGTTGATGATGTCGTTCACCTGCTGCACCGAGGCCACCACGCTGCCCATGCTGGCGCCGGCCTGGTTGACCGAGGCGCTGCCGTTGTCGATGATCGCCACCGAATCGGCGATCAGCGCCTTGATCTCCTTGGCCGCCGAGGCCGAGCGCTGGGCCAGCGTACGCACTTCCGAGGCCACCACCGCGAAGCCGCGTCCCTGCTCGCCGGCGCGCGCCGCTTCCACCGCCGCGTTCAGGGCCAGGATATTGGTCTGGAACGAAATGCCGTCGATGACGCCGATGATGTCGACGATCTTGCGCGAGCTGGCGCGGATCGATTCCATCGTCGCCACAGCGCGTCCGACCGCATCGCCGCCGCTGCCGGCCAGGCGCGCCGCTTCCGCCGCCAGCTCGGTGGCCAGCCGCGCGTTGCTGGCGTTGTCCTTGACTGCCGTGGTCAGGGTCTCCATCGCGCTGGCGGTCTGCTGCAGCGAGCCGGCCTGCATCTCGGTGCGGGTCGACAGGTCCAGGTTGCCGCTGGCGATTTCCTTGGAGGCCGTGTCGATCGAGCGCACCGAACCGAGCACGCTGCGCAGCGTGCCGTTCAGGTTCGAGATGGTCTGGTCGAGGGCGCGCGCGGTGTCGGCGATCTCGTCGCGGCCGTCGTTTTGCGCGCTGCCGTCGAGCCGCCCCTCGGACAGCGCATGCACCACGGCGGAAATGGCGCCGATGTCGCGCAGCATGGCGCGCCGCACCCGTATCGTCACCGCCAGCGACACGCCGATCGACAGCAGCACCAGCACCGCCATCGTCCGGCCCAGGTCCTGGAATTCCTCGAGCGCGCCGGCATAGGCTTCCTCGCTCAGCGTCTTTTCCAGCGCCGCCAGCTGGGCCAGGTGCTGGTTCAGGATGACGAAGTCCTTTTCCGCCTTCTGCATCGAATTGGTCGCGATCGATTGGTCGACCTGCGCCATCTCGATGGTCTCCCGCACCGCCTTGCGGTAGGCCGCCAGCGACGCCAGCGAGGCCTCGACCGGCTTGCGCTCGGCCGGGCTGGCGACTTGCGCCAGGGCGTCGAGCTGGCCTTTCAACGCCGCGTGGCGGCTGTCGATATCCGCGGTCAGGCCGTCCAGCCTGGCCTTGGCGAAGCTGCCGTTGACCCAGGCCAGCAACTGGTAGGCGTTCGCGTGCACGTACTTGGCGTCGCCCGCCGCCTCGGCCACGCTCTTGAGGCGCGCCGTGCGTACCTGCACCATGTTTTCCAAGGAGGCGTTCTGGCGCACCATCCCGTAGTAAGCCGCACCCGACAGCATCAGCAGCAGCACCAGCACGAGGCCCGGTGCCAGCAGCAGCTTCGGACCGATCCGCAATCTTTTCAGCATGCTTCGCTCCTGCTCCACAATACAAAAGCGGGAGGTGTGGACCGCCCGCGCCTGTGTTTCGACTTCGACGAGGGATTATTTCTTGTACAGCCCGGCTTCGAGCACGACACCGTCGACCAGCAGGATATAGGTCGTCTTCGGCTCGATCTTGCCGGTGGTCGGGTTCTTGTACTGGTAGTCGACCCAGCCCTTGCCCTTGGCGGCCGCCAGTTCGATGATCTCGCGGCGGTACTTCTTGCCGTTCGCATCGGGCACGTCGGTCAAGTCCTTGCCGACGATCGACGGGTTGTAGGGGTGGGCCAGCACGATGCCGGTCTTCACGTCGCGCAGGTCGACGTACAGGGAGCCCTGCACGAAGTCCGGATCCTTGGCATTGATCCGTTTCATCATCTCGTCCTTGCCCTTGGACTTGATCAGTGCAGCGCCACGCTCGGCCATGGCGATGGCGTCTTTTTCGGTCGGTTCGTTGGCCAGTGCGCTGCCAGTCAGCATGCACAAGGCGATTGCGGTTGCCATCAGCTTCATCATCAATTCCTTTCGAGAACAATGCTTGGACAGAATGTTTCCTATTTGCATTTCGTACTCTACGCCGCGGGTTCTTCGATACGGTTGTGATAGCGCAAAAGCGGGGAGGTGGTTGTGCATAAAGGCAACGCTGATCTTCCGCATTGTCTGTGGTACCGATGATGTCGCTTGGAAACTTAATTGATTCTTGGCAACTACATGAAGCGTGTCTCTGCCTACTATCAGTTCCTCATGGAAATTTAAGTTCCGTACGTCAACTTATCCCCTGGAGAACGCCTGTGACCACTGAAGCCACGCCCGCGAAGTTCAAGCCGTACACTCGCCAGTCGATCGTCAACGCCCGCCAGTGGCAATGGATGAGCCCGGAACTGCAGGAAGCAGTCCAGGTGGTATCCCACGTGCTGCCGTTCCGGACCAACGAATATGTGATGGAGCAATTGATCGACTGGAGCAATGTCCCCGATGATCCGATCTACCGCCTGACCTTCCCGCACCGGGACATGCTGCCGGCAAAAGAATACGAACAGCTGCGCGAGCTGGTGCTGCACAAGAAGGATTCCGCCGCGATCGCCAGGCTGGTGCACGACATCCGCATGCGCATGAACCCGCACCCGGCCGGCCAGATGACGCACAACGTGCCGCGCGTGAACGATGCGCCGCTCAAGGGCCTGCAGCACAAGTACAAGGAAACCGTGCTGTTCTTCCCCAGCGCCGGCCAGACCTGCCACGCCTACTGCACCTTCTGCTTCCGCTGGCCGCAGTTCGTCGGCATGGACGACATGAAGTTCGATGCGCGCGAGTGCAGCGAGCTGGTGTCCTACCTGGCCACGCACCCGGACGTGACCGACGTCCTGATCACCGGCGGCGACCCGATGATCATGAATACGCGCTCCCTGGCCGAGATCATCGAGCCGCTGCTGGCGCCGGAGCTGGGGCACATCCAGAACATCCGCATCGGCACCAAGTCGGTGGCCTACTGGCCGCAGCGCTACGTGTCGGACAAGGACAGCGACGATCTGCTGCGCTTGTTCGAGCGGGTGGTCAAGTCCGGCAAGAACCTGGCCCTCATGGGCCACTACAACCACGCCGTCGAGCTGCGCAACAACGTGGCCCAGCAGGCCGTCAAGCGCATCGTCGGCACCGGCGCCACGCTGCGCATGCAGGGCCCGCTGATCCGCCACATCAACGAAGACCCGGCCAGCTGGGCCGAGCTGTGGACCACCGGCGTGCGCCTGGGCGCGATCCCCTATTACATGTTCGTCGAGCGCGACACCGGCCCGCGCGACTACTTCGCCCTGCCGCTGGCGCGCGCGCACGAGATCTTCCAGTCGGCCTACAGCATGGTCTCGGGCCTGTCGCGCACCGTGCGCGGCCCGTCGATGAGCGCCTTCCCGGGCAAGGTCGTGATCGACGGCGTGGTCACCATCAACGGCGAAAAGCTGTTCGCGCTGCAGTTCCTGCAGGCCAGGAATCCCGAGTGGGTGCGCAAGCCCTTCTTCGCGAAATACGATCCGGACGCCACCTGGCTGGATCACCTGAAACCCGCCTTCGGCCGCAAGAAGTTCTTTTTCGAGGGCGAGGAGGGGGCGCACGACGAGCATGGGCTGCATGCGCCGGCAGGCCGCGTGATCCCGATCCAGCCGGCCGAGGCCCCACGCGAGCGCCGCGCCAGCGACACCCAGCCCGACGCCGCCTGAGCCACCCGCGCCGCCTCCGGAATCCTCATGGACGCCGACCAGAACACGCCACGCCTGTCCGGCGTGGCGGTTTTTTTCTATGTGTTCCTGCCGTTCGCACTGGGCCATTACCTGTCTTCCCTGCTGCGCAACGTGAACGCGGTGCTGGCACCGCAACTGGTCGGCGCGCTCGCGCTCACGCCCGGCCAGCTCGGCCTGCTCACCAGCGCCTTCTTCTTCGCCTTCGCCCTGGTCCAGCTGCCGGTCGGGATCGCGCTCGACCGCTACGGCCCGCGCAAGGTGCAGCTGGTGCTGATGCTGCTGGCGGCCGGTGGCGCGCTGATGTTCGCCCTCGGCACCAGCTTCACCCAGCTGATGCTCGCGCGCGCCGTCATCGGCTGCGGGCTGGGCGGCTGCTTCATGTCGGCGGTGAAGGCGATTTCGACCTGGATCTCGCCCAGGCGCCTGCCCTCGGTGCAGGGCTACCTGATCGCGGTCGGCGGGCTGGGCGCGGCGTCGGGCACGATGCCGGTGCGCTCGCTGCTGCAGCACACCGACTGGCGCGGCCTGTTCTGGATGCTGGCGCTGCTGTCCGCCGCCTGCGGCTTGCTCATCTGGCTGGTCTCGCCGAAGAGCCATGCGTCGAAAGGCAAGGCGCCGACGGTGCGCTCGGTGCTCGACGTCTACCGCGCGCCGGCGTTTCGCACCACGATCTCGCTGGTGCTGGTTCCGCACGCGGTGTTCTTCGGCATCCAGGGCCTGTGGATCGGACGCTGGCTGTCCGACGTGGCGCGCTTCCCGGATGCCGCCGTGGCCTACCTGCTGTACATGGGCATGGCCTCGGTGATCTTCGGCGCGATCGCGGTCGGCATGATCACCGAATGGGCCGGGCGCCGCGGGATCGCCGCGCTCGACGTGGCGGCGATCGGCATCGCGCTGTTCCTGCTGGTGCAGGCGGCCATCGTATTCAACTACCGTCCCGGCCTGCAGACGCTGTCGGTGCTGTTCACGCTGGTCGGCACCATCACCGGCATCGAATACGCGATCGTGGCCCAGAGCCTGCCGCGCGAGCTGACCGGGCGCGCCGCCACCTGCCTCAACCTCCTGATCTTCATCGGCGCTTTCCTGGTGCAGGCGGGCTTCGGCCAGGTCGTCGGACTCTGGCCTGCCGACAGCGCCGGCCATGCGCCCGCCATCGCCTATCGCGTGGCGTTCGGCGCGCTGCTGGCGCTGCAGCTGCCGGGACTGGTCCGCTACTTCCTCCGCCGGCGTCCGGTAAAATGCGCTCTTCCCAAGCTCATCCCCGAGGAAGAAGACTATGAGGTTAGTACGTTACGGCCGCCTAGGTAAGGAAAAGCCCGGCCTGTTCGACGAAGAGGGCAGGCTGCGCGACCTCTCCGGCATCATCGACGACATCGGCGGCGACGTGCTGTCGGAGAAGTCGCTGCGCAAGCTGTCCAAGGTCGACTGGAAGACCCTGCCGCTGGTCCGCGGCAACCCGCGCTTCGGCGTGCCGGTCAAGGGCGTCGGCAAGTTCATCGGCATCGGCATGAACTACTCGGACCACGCGGCCGAAGTCGGCGCCCCGATCCCGAAGGAGCCGATCATGTTCATGAAGGCGATCACCTGCTTGTCCGGCCCGGACGACCCGATCCAGCTGCCGAAGGGTTCCAGGAAGACCGACTGGGAAGTCGAGCTGGGCGTCGTGATCGGCACCCGCGCCCAGTACGTGAGCGAGGAAGATGCGCTGAAATACGTGGCCGGCTACTGCGTGGTCAACGACGTGTCGGAACGCGCCTTCCAGTTCGAGCTGGGTTCGCAGTGGGACAAGGGCAAGGGCTGCGACACCTTCGGCCCGGTCGGTCCCTTCCTGGTGACCAAGGACGAGATCTTCGACGTGCAGGACCTGGACCTCTACCTGGAACTGAACGGCAAGCGCATGCAGACCGGGAACACCTCGAACATGATCTTCACGGTGGCGCACATCGTCAGCTACCTGTCGCGCTTCATGACGCTGGAGCCGGGCGACATTATCTGCACCGGCACCCCGCCGGGCGTGGGCCTGGGCCGCACGCCGCAGCGCTTCCTCAAGAAAGGCGACACGCTGCGCCTGGGGATCGCCGGGCTGGGCGAGCAGCAGCAGGAAGTGCTGGCGTTCCCGAAAATGTAGGGTGGACGGCTACGCCGTCCACGCGGTGATAGGCGAGGGCTCCGATCAAGTGCACGATCACGGAGCCGCTAACGATCACCGCGTGGACGGCTCAGCCGACTCGCCGTCCGCGTCCACCCTACGACAACACCTCCATCACCGCCGCATCCACGGCCTCCTTCAGGCGCGCCACGATCTCCGACAATTCGGCCGCGCTGACGATGAAGGGCGGCGCCAGCAATATATGATCGCCCTGGCGCCCATCGATGGTCCCGCCCATCGGATACACCAGCAAACCCTTGCGCATCGCATGCGCCTTTACCGCCGCATGCAGCTTCAGCTCCGGCGCGAACGCTTCCTTGCCTGAACGGTTGCGCACCAGTTCCAGGCCGATGAACAGCCCGCGCCCGCGGATGTCGCCGACGTGTTCGTGCTCGCCGAACACGTCGCCCAGCATGCGCCGCAGCGTGGCGCCGCGCTTCTGCACCTGCACCAGCAGGTCGTCGCGCTCGATCACTTCCTGCACGGCCAGCGCCGCCGCCGCCGCGACCGGGTGGCCGATGTAGGTGTGGCCGTGCAGGAAGACGCCGCTGCCCCCGCGCAGGCGCTCGACGATGGCACCGTTGACCAGCACCGCGCCGATCGGCGCATAGCCCGCGCCCAGGCCCTTGGCCACCGCGACCAGGTCCGGCGCCACGCCATCCTGCTCGATCGCGAACATGGTGCCGGTACGGCCCATCCCGCACATGACTTCGTCGGCGATCAACAGGATGCCGTACTTGTCGCACAGCGCGCGCACGCCGCGGAAGTAGCCCGGCGTCGGCGGGATCGCGCCGCCGGTCGCGCCCACCACGGTCTCGGCGCAGAAGCCGATCACGCGGTCGGGGCCGGCGTGCAGGATCGCGCCTTCCAGTTCGTCCAGCAGCATCTCGGTGTACTGGCCGACGTCCTGGCCTTCGGCGCGGCCGCGGTACTCGTAGCAGGGCGAGACGCGCGGCACGTCGATCAGAAGCGGCGCGAAGGGCTTGCGGCGCCACTCGTTGCCGCCTACCGCCAGCGCCCCCAGCGTGTTGCCGTGGTAGCTCTGGCGGCGCGCGATGAACAGCGAGCGTTTCAGCTCCCCGGCCTCCACGAAATACTGGCGCGCCAGTTTCAAGGCCGTTTCCATCGCCTCCGAGCCGCCCGAGACCAGGTAGACGCCGCCGATGCCCGCCGGCGCGCGCGCTACCAGGCGGTCGGCCAGGCGCTCGGCGACCTCGGTGGTAAAGAAGCCCGTGTGCGCATAGGCGCAGCGGTCGATCTGGCGGTGCATGGCGGCGATGATGTCCGGGTGGCCGTGGCCGAGCGAAGACACGGCCGCGCCGCCGCTGGCATCGATATAGGTGTTGCCCTGGCTGTCGCGCAGGTAGATGCCTTCGCCGCCGACCGCCATCGGCGGAACGGCACGCAGGCTGCGGTGCAGGATGCGGCTCATCACGTTCTCCTTGGAAACTTTGACGTTTGACAATAAGCGCGAACGCGTCAGTTTCTTTTGATTTTTGCCGGAAGCCGTGCGAATATTTTTGGATGAGCGATCGCCTGCAATCGATTTCACCGGAGGACTGGACCGACGCCCAGCGCGCCGCCGCCCGGGACATCATCAATGGCCCGCGCGGCGCCCTGTACGGGCCCTTCGTGCCGCTGCTGCGCAGCCCGGAGCTGATGGGGTATGCGCAGAAGCTGGGCGAATACCTGCGCTACCGCAGCGCCATCGGCGTGCGCTTGTCGGAACTGGCGATCCTGGTGACCGCGCGCGAATGGGACCAGCAGGTCGAATGGGCGATCCACGCGCCGATCGCGCGCCAGGTCGGCATCCCGCCCGACGTCATCGACGCCATCGCGCGCCGCGAGCGGCCCCGGGCGATGCTGGTGGACGAGGGCGTGGTGCATGATTTCTGCATCGAGCTGCACCGTACCAAGCGGGTCTCGGACCGCGTGTATGCCGACGCCCTGGCGCTGTTCGGCGAGCAGGGCGTGGTCGATCTGATGGGAGTGAACGGCTACTACACCTTCCTGGCGATGGTGATGAATACCGCGCAGACCGAGGCGCCGCCGTCGAGCGCGGCGCCGCTTCCTTGACTTAATCCAGCGTCGCCAGCGCCGACGGCTCGAAGGCCTTCAGGCCGGCCTGGTCGCCGGCCTTGACCTTGCTCGCCCACTGCGCATCCGACAGCAGCGCGCGGCCGACCGCGATCAGGTCGAACTCCTCGCGCTCCATGCGCGCCACCAGCTTGTCCAGGCTCGCGGTCTGCGCGCCCTTGCCGCTGAACGAGGCCATGAATTCGCCGTCCAGGCCCACCGAGCCGACGCTGATGGTGGCAGCACCCGTCAGCTTCTTTGCCCAGCCGGCGAAGTTCAGGCCATCCTCGCCGTCGAGTTCCGGGAACTCGGCTTCCCAGAAGCGGCGCTGCGAGCAGTGCAGCACGTCGGCGCCGGCTTCGACCAGCGGCAGCAGCCATTGCGTCATCTCGTCCGGAGTGGCGGCCAGGCGCGCCGTGTAGTCCTGCTGCTTCCACTGGCTGACGCGCAGGATGATCGGGAACTCGGGGCCGACGGCGGCGCGCATCGCCTTCAGGACCTCGGCGGCAAAGCGGCTGCGTTCAAGGATGGTGGCGCCGTTCCAGCGGTCGGCGCGTTCGTTGGTGCCGCCCCAGAAGAACTGGTCGATCAGGTAGCCGTGGGCGCCGTGAATCTCGAAGGTGTCGAAGCCGAGGGCTTTGGCGTCAAGCGCGGCCGAGGCGAAGGCGGCGATGGTGTCGGCGATGTCTTCGTCGCTCATGGCGGCGCCGAAGGGCTTGCCCGGCGAACCCAGGCCGGACGGGCCTTCCGGTGCGGCCGCGGGCGTCCAGTCGGTGCCCGGGCCGGGAACGGCACCCACGTGCCAGATCTGCGGACCCATCTTGCCGCCGGCGCCGTGCACGGCGTCGATGACGTGCTTCCAGCCGTCCAGCGCGGCGCCGTGGAAGTCGGGGATCTGCGGCAGGTTCTTCGAAGCCGGACGATTGATGGTCGTGCCTTCCGACAGGATCAGGCCGACGTCGGCAGCGGCGCGGCGGCGGTAGTATTCGGCGATGGCGCTATTGGGCACGCCGTGGGGCGCGAAGTTGCGCGTCATCGGGGCCATCACGATGCGGTTCTTGAGCTCAAGCCCCTTGATGCGGGCCGGTTGAAACAGGACGTCGATAGAGGACACTCGCATGCTCCTTGGACAATGGTTGAGAATGTCCGAGCATGGTAGCTGAACCCGCCAGACGGCGCTGGCGGGCCTCCGGATTTGGAGCGTTCGACAGGGCCATCAAGGCAAGGGATGCGGCCTACCGACGTATCGTCGAAGACAGTACGCTGGTACGGCGAGACGATGCAACGCCGCCCTGGAGGCGCTGTTGGACGCTCAGGCGAGCGCTTCCTTCGCGGCCTGTTCGGGAGTGAGATCGTCATAGAACATGTCGGTGAACCACTCGACGTGTTCCTCGATGTATTGCTGGGCCTGCGCCTGCTTGGCGCCGCCCGCGATCAGGTGTTTTTCGACTTCGATGCACCAGTTGATGAGTGCCATCGTTTCTTCGTCGAGTTCTTCTTTCTTTGCCATGATGTAGCCCCTTGGATTCAGCTCAGTACTTTCTTGAGCCAGGCGGACAAGTGCTGTACCTCGTCCAGGCAAACGGTGTGCTGCATCGCGTACGCATGCCACTCGACGTCGTAGCCCAGCGACACCAGCAGGTCGTGCGACATCTCCGCGCGGTTGAACGGCACCACGTTGTCGTGGCGGCCGTGGGCCATGAAGATCGGCGTGGCCAGGCTTTCCTGGGTGCGTTCCGTCGGCAGCTTGCTTGATAACGGCACGTAGCCGGACAGGCAGATCATGCCGCCCAGCTTTTCCGGGTGGCGCAGGCCGGTCTGGATGGTCATCGCGCAGCCCTGCGAGAAGCCGGCCAGGATGATGCGCGAGGCCGGGATGCCGCGCGCCTTTTCGCGCGCGATGAAGGCTTCGACCTCCTTTTGCGAGGCGCGCAGGCCGTTCTCGTCTTCGCGCCGCACCAGTTCCGCACCGGTGATGTCGTACCAGGCGCGCATCACGTAGCCGCCGTTGACCGTGACCGGGATCGTGCGCGCGTGCGGGAAGATGAAACGGATGCCGGGCAGGCCGGACAGGTCCAGTTCGCGCACGATGGGGACGAAGTCGTTGCCGTCCGCGCCCAGGCCGTGCAGCCAGATAACGGAGATGTCCGGGTTGTCGGCGGTGTCGATCTGGACGTGTTCCAGCAGCTCGCTCATGCAGGTTCCTTTTACGCTTGCGGGGTCGGACGTTGCGCGGACTTCGGCCGGAAGGCCTTGCACACGTCCGGATTGGTTTCCAGATAAGGTCCGCCGATCAGGTCGATGCAATAGGGAACCGCCGCGAAGATACCCCCCACGGTGGTGTTGCCGGCGGCATCCTTCAAGCCCTCCAGCGTTTCCTTGATCGATTTCGGCTGGCCCGGCAGGTTCATGACCAAGGCCGCATGGTCGTCCGTCTCGCGGATCACGGCGGTCTGGCGCGACAGGATCGCGGTCGGCACGAAGTGCAGGCTGATCTGGCGCATCTGCTCGCCGAAGCCCGGCATTTCCTTGGTGCCGATGGCGAGCGTCGCCTCGGGCGTGACGTCGCGCCGCGCCGGGCCGGTGCCGCCGGTGGTCAGGACCAGGTGGCAGCGCTGCACGTCGACCAGCTCGACCAGCGTCTGCTCGATGCTGGCGCGGTCGTCCGGGATCAGGCGCGTTTCGACGCGCCAAGGCGTGACGATGGCGCTTTCCAGCCAGGCCTGCAGGGCCGGGATGCCCTTGTCTTCATACACGCCGCCGCTGGCGCGGTCCGAGACCGACACCAAGCCGATGACCAGTTCCTCGACCTTATTCGTCAGACTCATCGTCTTCACCCTCGAGCTGGTCCTCGTCCGCAGCCGCGGCCTTCGGCTTCTTGGCCAGGTCCTTCAGGATCTGGAAGATCTCGCGGTAGGCCTTGGGCGGCTTGTTCTCGGCCTGTTCCTTGCGCGCGTTGCGGATCAGGGTGCGCAGGTGCTGCACGTCCAGTTCCGGGTTCTCTTCCAGCAGCTGGGTCAGCGCCTTGTCGTCGGCCAGCAGCTTGTCGCGGCGGCGCTCGAGCGCGTGCAGGGCGGCGGTTTCGGCCTTCGAGGCGCCTTTCCAGCTTTCGATGGTGCGCTGGATGACGGCGACTTCCTCTTCGTCCAGGGTGCGCATCATCTTGCCCACGTACTGCAGCTGGCGGCGCCGGCCTTCGTGGTTGCTGATGGTCTGGCACATCAGGATCGCATCCTTGACTTCGTCCGGCATCGGCACGCGCTTGACGCGGTCGCGCGGTTCGGCGATCAGCTGCTCGCCGAGTTTCTGCAATTCGTTGCTCTGGCGTTTGAGCTCCGACTTGGAGGGACGATCGTATTCCGGTTCGAACTCGTCGGAGCGGAAGCCGACGGCGCCGCGATTTGCATTTGGCATGATATTCAGAGGGGCAGGCGCACGGCCCACCGGTAAAAACAGTAAACGGCTGCTATGATAACTGTTTTAGGGCTCGCTACGAAAAACGCACATGAACGACTCCGTCTTCACCCACACCCAGGATCAGCTCAAGCAGCTCGCACAGGACGTGCTGGCATTCGCCAAGGAACAGGGCGCCAGCAATGCGTCGGTCGAGATCAGCGAAGGGAGCGGACTGGCGGTGACGGTGCGCAAGGGCCAGGTCGAGACCATCGAGCAGAACAAGGACAAGGGCATCGGCGTGACGGTGTATTGCGGCCAGCGCCGCGGCCACGCCAGCACCTCCGATTTCTCCAGCCAGTCGCTGCGCGCGACCGTGGAAGCGGCCTACAACATCGCCCGCTTCACGGCCGAGGACCCGGCCGCCGGCCTGCCGGACGCGGACTTGCTGGAACAGAACCCGCGCGATTTGCGCCTGTGCTACCCCTGGGACATCAGCGCCGAGGATGCCGTGCAGATCGCCAAGAGCTGCGAAGACGCCGCCTTTGCCGTCGACAAGCGCATCACCAACAGCGAAGGCGCCAGCGTCTACGTCCAGCAATCGCACTTCGTGGCCGCCAACAGCCTCGGTTTCTGCGCCGGCTACCCGTTCTCGCGCCATACCCTGTCGGTCGCGCCGATCGCCGGCCGCGGCAACAACATGCAGCGCGACGACTGGTACTCCTCGGCGCGCGACCCGAAAAAGCTGGCCGACCCGGAAAAGATCGGCCGCTATGCCGCAGAACGCGCCCTGGCGCGCCTGAACGCGCGCAAGCTCGACACCCGCACCTGCCCGGTGCTGTTCGAAGCGCCGCTGGCCGCCGGCCTGCTCGGCTCTTTCGTCCAGGCAACCTCGGGCGGCGCCCTGTACCGCAAGTCGAGCTTCCTGCTCGATACGCTGGGCCAGGCGATCTTCCCGTCGCACATCCAGATCGTCGAAGACCCGCACGTCATCGGCGGCGTCGGCTCCGCGCCTTTCGACGAAGAGGGCGTGCGCACCCAGACCCGCAAGGTCGTCAGCGATGGCGTACTGCAGGGCTATTTCCTGTCCTCGTACACGGCGCGCAAGCTGGGCATGCAGACCACCGGCAACGCCGGCGGCTCGCACAACCTGTCGATGACCTCCGGCGACACCAAAATCGCGGACACCTTCGAAGGCATGCTGCGCAAGATGGGCACCGGCCTCTTGGTCACGGAACTGATGGGGCAGGGCACCAACTACGTCACCGGCGATTATTCGCGCGGCGCTTCGGGCTACTGGGTCGAGAATGGCGTGATCCAGTATCCGGTCGAGGAAATCACGATCGCGGGCAATATGAAGGAAATGTTCCAGCAGATCGTTGGCATCGGCAATGACGTGCTGACGCGCGGTAACAAGTCGACCGGTTCGATCCTGATCGAGAAGATGGTGGTTGCTGGTAACTGATTTCCGAACACAGCAAGAATCCTCACGGCAGCATGGGCACCTCGCCCATGCTGCTTTTTTTTGCCCAGCGGCCTGAAGCGCCTGGCCTCTTCCAGGCTGGCCTGCCGCAACGTCGCGCACATTCCCATTGCCCGGCATGAACGGTGACGCACCGTCGCATGCCCCATGCGCGCACATCCGCCGCACCACTGCGGCGCACCGGGCCGCGCAAGCCGCATGTTTCCCCAAGTAATCTCGTAGGCATTGAACTTGCTTACGAAAGGAAACGAAACACAGTTTTCAATAGAAAAAACAACGAAACAAAATAATTTCGAAAGCTTTCGAAAGTTTCTTGTGTTTTCTTTCTTGTTTTATTACCATTTCGTAACAATGAAAGTCATAACAGGAGATTGGCCATGGGTAGCAGATTCGAAAACGGACTTCGACGCAGCCTGATCGCTGCCGCGGTGGAGATGGCGCTGTGCGGCAGTGCCCTGGCGCAGGCCCAGGCGGCCGACCCGGCGGCTGCGCCCGTGGCCGGCGAGCAGGCGCCGCCGCAGTCCTCGGTGGTCGTGGTCACCGGCGCGCGCGCCGCGCTGGCGAAGTCCCTGGAACTCAAGCGCAATGCCGACGTGATCCAGGATTCGATCTCGGCAACGGAACTGGGCCGCTTCCCGGACGACAACGTCGCCGACTCGCTCACCCACATCACCGGCATCTCGGTTTCGCGCACCCGTGGCGGCGAAGGCCAGTACATCAGCGTCCGCGGCCTGGGCTCGGGCTACAACATCGTCACCCTCAACAAGCGCATCCTGGCGACCGACGGCGACGGCCGCGACTTCGCCTTCGACGTGCTGCCGTCCGAAGTGATCAGCGGCGCGGACGTGATGAAATCGGCCGAGGCGGCGCAGATGGAAGGCAGCATCGGCGGCTCGGTCAACCTGCGTTCGGCGCGCCCGCTGGACAACAAGGGCCAGCACGGTTCGCTGCGTTTCGAAGCCGAACGCAACGACCTGTCGAAGAAGAACGGCGGCAAGCTGTCCGGCGTGTTCAGCAAGACCTTCAACAACGACACCATGGGCGTGCTGGTCGGCGCCGTGCTGTCCAAGCGCAAGGTGCGCACCGATTCGCTCGGCTACCAGACCTACAACGCCGATTCCCCGGGCAGCTTCGACGTCAACGGCGACGGCGCGATCGGCGCGGACGAGAGCAAGCTGCTGGCACCGTGCTGCATCTCCTTCGGCTCCATCTTCGAGGAAAAGAAACGCACGGCCCTGTCCGGCGCCTTCGAATGGAAGGTCAATCCGGCATTCCGGATGACGGTCGACGCGCTCGCGACGCGCCTGGATTCGCCCCAGGTCGGCTACCAGCAGTCCTACTACATCGAGCACGCCCCGGGCCGCTGGTCCGACGTCGTCGTCAAGGACCACCTGATCACCAGCATGACGGTCAAGGACCTGATTCCCGAGATGTCCAACGTGACCACCGACCGCGTGGTCGACACCATGCAGTTCGGCTGGCGCGGCGAATGGAAGGTCAACAACCGCCTGAAGCTGGCGGGCGACGTCTACCGCTCGACCTCGAAGCGCGATTCCGGCGGCAAGGACAACTTCGTGGTCGCCGGCATCGCCGGCAACAATACCGGCTACTACCGCGCCAACAACGGCGCCTTTCCCGACATCCGCGTCCAGCTCCAGGACGGGCGCGACCTCGCCACCGAGCTGGCCGCCGGGCGCCTGGGCAACAAGGACTATGGTTTCCACTTCGCCGGCCTGACCGGCGTCGACATCAAGGACACCATCGACGGCGCCTCGCTGGACGGCCGCCTGGCCCTGGACGGCAAGTGGCACATCGACGGCTTCCAGTTCGGCGCCAGCACCACCGACCGCAAGAAGGACCGTAACTCGATCGGCAACGAGAAGAGCGGCGGCGCCTGCCAGTACTGCAACATGTACTCGACCACCTTCGCCTCGCTCGGCGCCGACGTCCTGCGTCCGATGACCCTGCCGAACTACATGCGCAACGCCGGCGGCAGCTTCCCGGGAAGCTTCGTGGCCTTCGACGTGCCGGCCTATTTCGCCGCGCTGCAGAAGCTGGACGGCAAGCCGATCCTGGATGCCGACGGCAACCCGACCGGCAAGACCTACAACGTGGCCAATTCGCAGCCGGTGTTCGTGCCCACCGATTCGTATTCGGTGCGCGAGAAGACCAGCACCCTGTACGGCCAGTTCGAGCTGTCGGGCGAGAACTGGAACGGCAACGTCGGCGCGCGCGTGGTGCGCACCAAGACCAATTCGCGCAGCGCGATCGACCGCATCGTGTCGATCTACGACCCGACCCCGGACATCCCGACCAGCAGCCCGAAGATCACCTACAGCGAAGCCGAACCGGTGTCGGAAGACGGCAAGTACACCAAGTTCCTGCCGTCGGCGAACTTCAGCTGGTGGGCACGCCAGGACTTCGTGGTGCGCGCCGCCGTGGCCAAGGTAATGGCCCGGCCCTCGCTCGACAAGCTGGCGCCGACCCGGACCGACAACACGCTCGACCGCAGCTACCTGCTGAGCATCGTCGGCGACCCGAAGCTCAAGCCCACCGAAGCGGTGCAGCAGGACCTGTCGGTCGAGTGGTACTACCGCCCGAAATCGGCGATCACGGCCGCCATCTTCGCCAAGCAGGTCAAGAACTTCGTGACCTACCAGACCGACGAGCACGTGGACATCGGCGTGCCCGGCCAGCTGTACACGGTGACCCATCCGGTCAACGGCGACAAGGCACGCGTGCGCGGCCTGGAACTCGGCGTGCAGCACCTGTTCGACAACGGTTTCGGCATCAACGCCAAGTTCGCCAAGACGCTGACCAAGGCCTACCAGGGCGGCGTCTACGTCGGCCAGCTCGAAGGGGTGGCCCCGACCGCTTCCTCGCTCGGCTTTTTGTACGAGAAGAACGGCATCAACGCCTCGATCTCGTTCGACTACACCGGCGAATACACGGCAAGCACCAACGTGCTGGCCGGCTACCCGAACAAGGTCGATTCGCTGACCTGGGTGACGGCGTCGGCGTCCTGGGACATCACGAAAAACGTCACGCTGTTTGTCGAGGGCAAGAACCTGAGCGACGCCGTGATGCGCTCGAACCTGGGACGCGGCGACGCCCTGTACGGCTTCGAGACCTGGGGCCGTACCTACGCCGGCGGCATGAGCGTGAAGTTCTGAGGACGCGACGATGGATACGACGACGATGGGCGCGAACCTGGCCGGGCGCCCGGCCGGCTGGCTCGGCTACGCGCTGGCCACCACGCTGCTGTGGGGCGTGTGGGGCGCATTCGCCGGGCTGCCGACCCAGTACGGCTTTCCCGAAACCCTGGTGTACGTGGTCTGGGCGCTGACGATGGTGCCGCCGGCGCTGGTCGTGCTGGCCCGCGCCGGCTGGCGCGTGCGCCGCGATGCCCGCTCGGTGGCCTACGGCCTGGCCATCGGCCTGCTCGGCGCCGGCGGCCAGATGGTGCTGTTCTATGCGGTGAAGGCGGGGCCCACCTACCTGATCTTCCCGCTCATCTCGCTGTCGCCGGTGATCACCATCGCCTTGTCCTTCCTGTTCCTGCGCGAGCGCACCGGTTGGCTCGGCACGGCCGGCATCGTGCTGGCGATCTGCGCGCTGCCGCTGTTCGACTACACGCCGGGGCAGGCCGCGCAATCCTACGGGCTGTGGTTCGTGCTGGCGCTGGGCGTGCTGGCGGCCTGGGGCCTGCAGGCGTATTTCATCAAGCTGGCCAACGCCAGCATGGATGCCGAGAGCATCTTCTTCTACATGACCGCGAGCGCGCTGCTGGTGGTGCCGGTGGCGCTGGCCATGACCGACTTTTCGCAGCCGATCAACTACGGCCCGTCGGGACCGCTGCTGGCTGCCGCCACCCAGGTGCTGAACGCGATCGGCGCGCTGACCCTCGTCTACGCCTTCCGCCACGGCAAGGCGCTGGTGGTCTCGCCCCTCGTCAACGCCGGCGCACCCTTGCTCACCACCGTGATCGGCATGGCGCTGGCGGCCACGGTACCCGGCGGCTACAAGCTGGCCGGCATCGGCCTGTCGCTGGCGGCGGCCCTGCTGCTGGCGCTGCAGCCGGACGACAACGGCCAGGCCTGAACCCATCAAGGAGTCTCTACATGCACTATTTACTGGATCTGGTCCGGCGCCACAAGGCCGGCGAAGCGGTGGGCATCCACTCGGTCTGCTCGGCCCACCCGCTGGTGATCGAGGCCGCGGTGGAAACGGCGAAGGAACGCGGCCTGCCGCTGCTGGTCGAGGCCACCTCGAACCAGGTCAACCAGGACGGCGGCTACACCGGCATGACCCCGGACGCCTTCCGCGACTTCGTGCACGGCATCGCCGACCGCGCCGGCCTGGCGCGTTCGCAGGTGCTGCTGGGCGGCGACCACCTCGGCCCGAACGCCTGGCAGCACCTGCCGCCCGGGGAAGCGATGGCGCGCGCCGACATCCTGATCGAACGCTACGTGGCGGCCGGTTTCCGCAAGATCCACCTGGACTGCTCGATGTCCTGCGCCGGCGATCCGGTGCCGCTGGCGGACGAGATCGTGGCAGCGCGCGCCGCGCGCCTGTGCGCCGTGGCCGAACGCGCCTGGCAGGCCGCCGGCGGCGAAGCCCCGGTCTACATCGTCGGCACCGAAGTGCCGGTGCCGGGCGGCGCCCACGAGGACTTGCAGGAACTGGCGGTGACGACCCCGCACGCCGCCCGCGCCACGATCGAGGCGCATCGCGCCGCCTTCGCCGAAGCCGGCCTGGAAGCGGCCTGGCCGCGCGCGATCGGCCTGGTGGTGCAGCCGGGCGTCGAGTTCGACCACCACAAGGTGATCGACTACCGTCCCGACAAGGCGCGGGCGCTGAGCCGCTTCATCGAGGAGGTGCCGGGCATGGTGTTCGAAGCCCATTCGACCGACTACCAGACCGCGGCCCGGCTGGCCGAGCTGGTGCGCGACCATTTCGCGATCCTGAAGGTCGGGCCTGGGCTGACCTTCGCGCTGCGCGAGACCCTGTGGGCGCTGGCGGACATCGAGCACGAGATGAACGGCGCGGAAGACGGCGCCGGCTTCAAGGCGACGGTGCTGGAAGTGATGCGCGCCGAGCCGGAGTACTGGCGCAAGTACTACCACGACGCCGGCCGCGCGCGCTTCGACCAGCAGTACAGCCTCAGCGACCGCATCCGCTATTACTGGCCGCATCCGGCCATCCAGGCCGCCCAGGCCCGCCTGCTGGCCAGCCTGGAACGCACGCCGGCGCCGCTGACCCTGCTGAGCCAGTACCTGCCGGCCCAGTACGAGGCCGTGCGCGAGGGGCGCTTGCGTAACCGGCCGGCCGATCTGATCAAGGAAGGCGTGGCCCGCGTGCTGCGCCAGTACATGGACGCCTGCACGGCGGGCGCCGCAACGAAGGAGCTGGAACCATGCTTGTAGCACAACGTGAAATACTGGGTATCGCCGAAGACCGCCTCGACCAGGCCGGCGCCGGCCTGACGGCGCGCGAGATCGCGCAGCAGGCCGGGGTGTGGGGCCGCATCGACGCCCTGGTGGCGCAGCGCCGCGCCGCCCTCGACGCCTTCCTGGCGCCGCTGCTGGCGCGGCCGGAACTGCGCATCGTGCTGACCGGGGCCGGCACCTCGGCCTTCATCGGCGAATGCCTGGCGCCGGCGCTGCTGGGCCGCGGCCTGCGCGCCGAGGCGCTGCCGACCACCGACATCGTGTCCGGACCGGCATGCTTCCTGCAGCCGGGCGTGCCGACCCTGCTGGTGTCCTTCGCCCGGTCCGGCAGCAGCCCGGAAAGCGTGGCCGCGGTGGCGCTGGCCGACCAGCTGGTCGGCGAGGTGTACCACCTGGTCGTTACCTGCAACAGCGCCGGCGAGCTGTATCGCGCGGCCCAGGGCCGTGCCAACGTGTTCGCGCTGCTGCTGCCGGACGCCACCCACGACCGCGGCTTCGCCATGACCACCAGCTTCACCTCGATGCTGCTGGCGGCCGCGCTGGCCTTCGGCGTGATGGCGCCCGGCGCCAGCAGCGTTCCGGCCGGCGCCGCGCGGGCCGCGCTCGATGCCTCGCTGCCGCTGCTGCGCGACCTGGTGGCGCGCCGCTTCCGGCGCGTGGTCTACCTGGGCAGCAACGAACTGCGCGGCCTGGCCCGCGAAGCCTCGCTCAAGCTGCTCGAGCTGACCGACGGCCAGGTGGTCGCGCTGTTCGACTCGCCGCTCGGCTTCCGCCACGGCCCCAAGACCGTCGTCGATGCCGACACGCTGGTGGTGGTGCTGCTGTCGAACGACGCGCATGCGCGCCGCTACGACCTCGACCTGTTGAACGAACTGCGCAGGGACGGCAGCGCCGGCCGCGTGCTGGCGCTGGGCGGGCAGGCCGGCGGCCTGGAGCCGGGCGACCTGGTGTTCGAGGGCATGGAGGCGGCCGGCGACCTGGCGCTGGCCCTGGCCAGCATCGTGCTGTGCCAGTCGTTCGCGCTGCTGGCGTCGCTGGAACTGGGCCTGCGCCCGGATACCCCGAGCCGCACCGGCACCGTCAACCGCGTGGTGCGCGGCGTGACCATCTATCCATTCGAGGGAGACGCCCATGTTCCTCGGGATTGACGGCGGCGGCACCAAGACCGCCTTCGCATTGGTCGACGGCGACGGCATCGTGCGCGCCCGCCACGAGGACGGCGGCACCTATTACGTCGAGACCGGCATGGAGGGTGCCGCGGCGGTGCTGGCGCGCGGCTGCCGCGCGGTGCTGGACGCGGCCGGCATCGAGGCCGCCGGCGTGAACTTCGCCTTCTTCGGCATGCCGGCCTACGGCGAGGACCGCGCCGCGCAAGCGGTGCTGGAAACGCTGCCGCGCGCCATCCTGGGCCACGATCGCTACCTGTGCGGCAACGACATGGTGTGCAGCTGGGCGGGCTCGCTGGCCTGCGCCGACGGCATCAGCGTCATCGCCGGCACCGGTTCGATGGCCTACGGCGAAGCCGGCGGCAAGCGTGCGCGCGCCGGCGGCTGGGGCGAGCTGTTCAGCGACGAGGGCTCGGCCTTCTGGATCGCGCGCGAAGGCTTGAGGCTGTTCTCGCGCATGAGCGACGGCCGCGCGCCGCGCGGGCCCCTGCATGCGCTGGTGCGCACGCGCCTGGAACTGCAGGACGACCTCGACGTCTGCGGCGTCGTCTACGGCCAGATGAACGGCGACCGCAGCCGGGTGGCGCAGCTGGCGCGCCTGGTCACCGACGCGGCCGCGCTGGGCGACCGCCAGGCCCAGGCCATCCTCGACGCCGCGGCGGCCGAGCTGGCGGAGATCGTGGACGCCGTGTCGGTGGCGCTGGGCGCGGTCCCGGATGACGGGCTGGCAGTGTCGTACACGGGCGGCCTGTTCGGCGCCGACGGTCCGCTGCGCGCACCGTTCGCGCAGGCCCTGGCGGCGCGCGCGGGCCGCTACCGCTTGACGCCGCCGCGCCTGGCGCCGGTGCTGGGCGCGGCCCTGTACGCCGCACGCAGCGCCGGCACGCCGCTGGACGAATCGGCCATCGCACGACTGGCGTGCGCCGCTTGATGCCGCGCCCCACCGACAAGGAGACACGAGCATGCGCTTCACCCTGATGCATTCGATCCTGGCCGCGCTTTTGGCGGTCCCTTTGGCCGCCGCAGCCGCGGACAGCTACACGATGGCCGACTTCGACAAGGTGCCGAAGATCGACGCCCACCTGCACCTGCACGGCGCCAGCCAGGATGCCTACCTGGCGCTGGCGCGGCGCGACAACTTCCGCGCGCTGACCATCAACGTCGACTATCCCGACTTCCCGCCGCTGGAAACCCAGCGCCGCGTCGCCAGCGCCGCCGCCCACGCCCACCCGGAGCAGCTGGCCTGGGCCGCCACCTTCGCGACGAAGGATTTCGAGCGCCCGGGCTGGAGCCAGGCCACGCTGAAGGACCTGGACGGCGCGCTGGCCGACGGCGCCGTCGGCGTCAAGGTCTGGAAGAACATCGGCATGGAATTGCGCGACCGCCAGGGCAAGCTGGTGATGGTCGACGATCCGCGCCTGCAGCCGGTGTTCGCCGGCCTGGAACAGCGCGGCGTGATGGTGCTCGGCCACCAGGGCGAGCCGCACAACTGCTGGCTGCCGGTCGAGCAGATGACGGTGAATAACGACCGCGAATATTTCAGCAAGCATCCGGCCTACCACATGTACAAGCACCCGGAAATGCCCAGCTACGAGCAGCAGATGGCGGCGCGCGACCACTTGCTGGCCCTGCACCCGCGCCTGCGCTTCACCGGCGTTCACATGGCCTCGCTCGAATGGGACGTGGACCGGCTGGCGCGCTTCCTCGACCAGCACCCCGGCGTCAACGTCGACGTGGCGGCGCGCATCGGCCAGATCCAGTTCCAGTCGCAGCGCGATCCCAAGAAAGTGCACGACTTCTTCGTCAAGTACCAGGACCGCCTGATGTACGGCACCGACCTGGCGCAGTCGGAGGGGCAGAGCGACGCCGATTTCGTCAAGGACCTGGACACGGTGTGGCGGCGCGACTGGCGCTACTTCAATACGGCGGACAGCCTGGCCGTGCCGGAACTGGACCGGCCGGTGCGCGGCCTGGCGCTGCCGCGCGCGGTGGTCGACAAGCTGTACCGCGTCAACGCCGAGAAGGCGTATCCGCGGGCCTGGCGCAAATCCGGCGTGTGAACAGGAAGGCCGATCTTTCGTTTCATTTCGTAGTTGGCCTCCTGTATGATCTGGCCCAAAACGATGGCGATGAAAGATCGGGATGAAGAACAAGAATCAAACGGAAACGAAAGCTTCGACGGCAGCCGATGCCGAGCTGCTGGTCGAGGAAAGGCGCCGCCGCATCCGTGAAATGGTGAACGAGCGCGGACGGGTCACGGTGACCGAGCTGGCGGCAATGTTCGACATCTCGCAGGTCACCGCGCGCAACGACCTGAACGCGCTGTCCGAGATCGGCGCCGTGGTGCGCACGCGCGGCGGCGCGCTGGCCCAGCGCGACGACGAGGACTTGCCGATCGGCGTCAAGCAGAACCTGCGCCGGGCCGAGAAGGTGCGCATCGCCGAGGCGGCCGTGCAGCTGATCGGCGAGGGCCAGACCATCGTGCTCGACTCCGGCACCACGACCGCGGAAATCGCCAAGCAGATCCGCGGGCTGAAGCTGCAGTCGGTGAACGTGATCACGAACGCGCTGAACATCGCCGTGCTGCTGGCCGGCGCGCCGCACGTGAGGCTGGTGATGCTGGGCGGCGTGCTGCGCCCGAGTTCGTATTCGCTGGGCGGGCCGCAGGCGGAAGCGGCCCTGCAGGGACTGCACGCCGACATCCTGTTCCTCGGCTTCGACGGCCTGGATCCGGACATCGGCGTGATGACCCCGCACCTGCTGGAAGCGCGCCTGAACTCGCGCATGCTGGAAATCGCGCGCAGCGTGGTCGCGGTAGGCGATTCGTCCAAGATCGGGCGGCGCAGCCTGTCCGTGATCGCGAAGATCGAACAGGTCGACCGCATCATCACCGACGCCGGCGCGGCGCCGGAAGCGGTCGAGGCGCTGCGTTCGCGCGGCGCGCAAGTCGTGCTGGTGTAGGGATGGCGGACGCCGGCCCTGGCCGGCGCGTCATCCTTACAACGACATGACAGGAGACTTATGGATCAGCATGACGAACGCCGCCGCACCCTGCTGCAGTGGCTGGCCGGGACGGCCGTGGCCTCGGCCGTCGGCCCCGCCGCCGCCCGCGTGGCCGGGGGCGCGCAGGGCAGGGACGTGGCGCGCATCGGCGACGCCGCCATGGCGCTGGAATTCGACGGCCAGCTGCAGTGCCGCGTGCTGGACAAGCGCGCCGGCGCCGCCACCGCCGTCACCGCCTTCGCGCCGAGCGAGCGCCTGCGGCTGTCGAACGGCCGCTGGGTAGAACGCTTCGCGCTCGGCGCGCAGGCGGCCGACCGGCTCGAAGGGCCGCACGGTCCCGGCATCCGCCACCGTTTCACCGGCACGGCGCCGGAAGGGATCGAAAAGACGGTCGCCGTCACCTTCTACGAGCGCCATCCGGGCTTCGCCGTGGTCCGCGTCTCCTACCGCAACATGGGTAAAAAGCCGCTGCTGGTGTCGGCCTGGGCCAACAGCGCGCACACGCTGCGTCCCGCGGCCGGCCGCAAGCCGGCCTTCTGGACCTATTCCGGCGCCACCCATCCGGACCGGCGCGACTGGGTGCAGCCGGCCTACCTCGGCTTCGAACAGCGCAACTTCATGGGCATGAACGGCTCCGACTACGGCGGCGGCACGCCGGCGGTGGACGTCTGGCAGCGCAGCGGGGGCCTGGCCGTCGGCCACCTCGACACGGTCCCGCGCCTGGTCGCGCTGCCGGTCAAGGCGGACGAGGACGGCGTCTCGCTCGCGGTCGAATACGAAAACGAGGCCACGCTGCAGCCGGGCGAGACGCTCGACACCCTGGAGACCTTCCTGGCCGTGCACGGCGGCGATTATTTCGCGCCGCTGGACCGCTTCCGCAAGCTGATGGCCGAGCGCGGCCTGGCGGCGCCGGACTGCCCGGAGGATTGCTACGAGCCGATCTGGTGCGCCTGGGGCTACGAACGCGATTTCACGGTCCCGCTGATGGTCGGCACCCTCAAGAAGGCCAAGGAACTCGGCCTGGAATGGGCGGTGCTGGACGACGGCTGGCAGAACAACGAAGGCGACTGGAAGCTCGACAAGAAGAAATTCCCGAACGGCGAGGCCGACATGCGCGGCCTGGTCGGCGCCATCAAGGACGCCGGCCTGAAGGCGCGCCTGTGGATCACGCCGCTGGCGGTCGATCCGGGTTCGGACCTGCTGCACGACCATACCGACATGCTGCTGCTGGACGCGGCGGGCGCGCCGCAGCTGATCAGCTGGTGGAACAGCTTCTACCTGTGCCCGGCCTACGAACCGACCATCGAGATGACGCGCGCCTGGATCCGCAAGATCTTCGGCGAGTGGGGCTACCAGGGCATCAAGATCGACGGCCAGCACTTGAACGGCGTGGCGCCCTGCCACAACCCGGCCCACAAGCATGCGCGCCCCGAGGAATCGTTCGAGAAGCTGCAGGACTTCTGGAAGATGGTGTACGACACCGCGCGCGAGGTGAACCCGGATGCCGTGGTCGAGCTGTGCCCCTGCGGCACCTCGTATGCCTTCCACAACTTCCCCTACATGAACCAGGCCCCGGCCTCGGACCCGCTGTCGTCCTGGCAGGTGCGCCACAAGGGCAAGACGCTCAAGGCGCTGATGGGCCCATCGGCGCCGTACGCGGGCGACCACGTGGAATTGAGCGACGGCGGCCAGGACTTCGCGTCGACGGTCGGCATCGGCGCCGTGCTGTCGACCAAGTTCACCTGGCCGGTCGATCCGAAGCCGAAGGACAGCTTCCTGCTGACGCCCGAACGCGAAGTGAAGTGGCGCAAGTGGATCGGCACCTACCGCGAGAAGATGCTGCCGAAAGGCGTCTACCGCGGCGAGCTGTACGACATCGGCTTCGACAAGCCGGAAGGCCATGCGATCGAAAAGGAGGGCCGCATGTATTTCGCCTTCTATGCGCCGCGCTGGGACGGCCCGGTCGAACTGCGCGGCCTGGGCCCGGGACGCTGGCGCCTGCGCGACTACATCGAGGGGCGCGAGCTGGGCGAGGTCGAGGGCGCGAAGGCGAGCCTGCCGCTGCGCTTCGAGCACGCGCTGCTGATCGAGGCCGTGCGGGCATGAGGCGCCTCACCGTCACCGCCGCCCTGGCGCTCGCCTTCGGCACGGCCGCGGCCCAGGCGCCCACGCCGCCGATGGGCTGGAATCCGTGGAACGCCTTCCATACCGAAGTGGACGAGGCGAAGATCATGGCCAACGCCGAGGCGCTGCGCCGCACCGGCCTGGCCGATGCCGGCTACCGCTACGTCAACATGGACGACGGCTGGTGGCGCACGCGCCGGCCGGACGGGCGCATCGAAGTGCGCACCAGCATGTTCCCGAGCGGCGCGCTGCCCGACGGCAGCACCAGCATGCGGCCCTTCGTCGACCGCCTGCACGCGCTCGGGTTCAAGGCCGGCATCTACAGCGAGATCGGCCGCAATGCCTGCTCCCAGGCCTGGGACCGCCATTCGCCCAACCTGCCCGAGGGGAATACGGCGGCGCGCGAGATCGGCACCTATGGCCACCAGGCCGCCGACGTCGCCCTGCTGCTGGGCGAGTGGGGATTCGACTACATGAAGGTCGACGCCTGCGGCCTGGCCGACTTCACGCCGGAACAGCCCTGGGTGCGCGACGGTACCCACCGCGTCTTCGGCCCGTGGATCGTGCGCGGCAAGCCGGATGCGGAAAGCGCCAGGCGGGTCGAGGCGCTGTATGCCGGCCTGCGCAAGCAGATCGACGCCGTGCGCCCGGACGGCGGCGTCGTGCTGTCGATCTGTGCCTGGGGCGAAGCACGCGTGGCCAACTGGGCCGGCCGCTACGGCAGTTCGTGGCGCACCAGCCCGGACATCGAGCCGACCTGGAAGTCGATGCTGCTCAACTTCGACAGCGCCATCAAGCGCCCGCTGTATGCAGGCCCCGGCCACTGGAACGATCCGGACATGCTGGAACTCGGGCATGGCGAGTTCGACGAGAAGCACCTGGCCGAGGCGCGCGCCCACATGTCGCTGTGGGCCATCGCCGCGGCCCCGCTGGTGCTGGGCGCGGATCTCACCAGGATGCCGCAGGCGCTGATCGACATCGCCGGCAACCGCGAGGTGATCGCGATCGACCAGGATCCGGCCGGCCACCAGGGCGTGACCGTGATGCGCGCCGGCGACACCCAGGTAGTAGCGCGCACCCTGGCGGCATCGGGGCAGAAGGCGGTGGCGCTGGTCAACCGCGGCAGCCGGCCGCGCACCGTGACGCTGCCGCTGGCGCGGCTGCAACTGGCGCCAGCCGCCACCGTGCGCGATGTGTGGACCAAGCGCGAGCGCGGCGTCGACGGCGTGATCAGCGTCGAGCTGGCGCCGCGCGAGACGGCACTGCTGCTGGTGCGCGGCCGGCCGCTGCGGCCCGGGCATGCGTATGTGAGCGAGCTGCCGGCGCGGGTGCGCGTGCTGGAAGACGGCAGCGCCGTGCTCTCGACGGCGCAGGCGGCCGGCTGGGTGCCGGTCCAGGCCAACGCGGCGCCGTCCGGCAAGCCGCTGACGCTGCGGGGCGCCGCCGTCGCCGAAGGCATCGGCGTGCTGGCCGGCTCGCGCCTGGCCCTGCGCCTGGACGGCGAGTTCGCGCGCTTCCGCAGCCGCGTCGGCGCGACCACGGCGACCCGGGGCGCGCTGGTCTATCGCGTGCTTGCGGACGGCAAGCCGGTGTTCGAGCACGGCGGCCCCGGACCGGTCGACATCGACGTGGCGGTCGACGGCGTCAAGACCCTGGAACTGGTGACCCGGGGCGAACCGGGCAGGCTGGTGGAGGTGGCCTGGGCGGGGGCGGCACTGCTGCGGTAGGCGCCGGCATCCGAGTGAAGGGCAGGGCGGCGCGCGCCGCCCTTTTCATGTCAGCGGCCCGAAGATTTCCCGGTACAGGCCCGCGATCCAGTCCACGAACACCCGCACCCGCGGCGACAGCTGGCGCCGGTATGGGTACAAGGCCGACAGCGGAAACGCCGGGCTGCGCCAATCCTGCAACACCTCGACCAGGTGACCGTCGCGCAGTTCCTGCTCGATGTGAAAGCGCGGCACCTGGATCAATCCGCAGCCGCGCAAGGCCCCCAGCACATAGTTTTCCGCATCGTTCACCGACAGCCAGCCTTTCAGGTCGAAGCGCCGCAGTTCGCCGTCGACTTCCAGTTCGAGCGGGTAGTCGAGGCCACCGCTGCTGGCGAAGAAGCGCACCACCTGGTGCGCCGCCAGCTCGTCCGGATGGCGCGGCGTCCCGTTTGCCGCCAGGTAGCCGGGACTGGCCACGATCGCCTGCGGCATCCGCGCCAGGCGCCGCGCGACCAGGTTGAGGTCGCGCGGGTCGCCGGCCCGGATCACGCAATCGACGCCCTCGCGCACCAGGTCGACCAGGCGGTCGCCGCTGCTGAGCACCAGTTCGATGTCCGGGTAGAGCGCGTGGAACTCGCCGATGCGCGGCAGCACGACGCGGGTGGCGTGGGTGCCGGACATGTCGACCCGCAGCACGCCGCGCGGACTGGAGGCGCCATGGCGGAACACGGCCTCGGCGTCGTCCAGGTCGGTCAGCACCTGCACGCAGCGTTCATAGTAGGCCTGGCCGTCGAGCGTCGGGCGCACGTGGCGCGTGGTGCGTTCCAGCAGCCGCGTGCCGAGCCGCGTTTCCAGGTCCTTGATGGCGTGCGTGGCGGTGGCGCGCGGGATGCCGAGCATGTCGGCGGCGCGGCTGAAGCTGTTCTGTTCGACGATGCGGGTAAACAGCTGGAGCGTATCGAGGCGGTCCATATTGTTGATGAATCTTGAATAGTGTTGTTCTTACTGCCTAGTTTATCTCTGTTGGCGAAACGATGAAAATGTCCTTCATCGAGACCTATCCAAGGAGAGCAACATGAACAAGGACTTCCAGGGCGTCGCCCTCGTCACCGGCGCCTCGCGCGGCATCGGCCACGCCATCGCCCTGCGCCTCGCGCGCGACGGCTTCGACATCGTCGTCAATTACGCGGGCAATGCCGCCAAGGCGCAGGAAACGGTGGCCGCCATCGAATGGCTGGGCCGCAAGGCGGTCGCGATCCAGGCCGACGTGGCCGACCCGGATGCCGTGGCGCGCCTGTTCGATGAGACAAAACAGGCCTTCGGCCGCCTCGACGTCGTCGTCAACAGCGCCGGCGTGATGCCGATGGCGACGATCAGCCCGGACAAGCTGGCCGACTTCGACCGCGTCATCGCCACCAACCTGCGCGGCAGCTTCCTGGTGCTCGGGCACGCCGCCCGGCATTTGACGGCGGGCGGCCGCATCATCGCGCTGTCCACCAGCGTGATCGCCAAATCCTTCCCGGGCTACGGCCCCTACATTGCCAGCAAGGCCGGCACCGAGGGCCTGGTCCACGTGCTGGCCAACGAATTGCGCGGGCGCGGCATCACCGTCAACGCCATCGCGCCGGGACCGGTGGGCACCGAGCTGTTCTTCAACGGCAAGACGGAAGAGCAGGTTGCCCAGATCGCCAAGCAGGCGCCGCTCGAACGCATCGGCACGCCGGACGAGATCGCGAATGCGGTCGCCTTCCTGGCGGGGCCGGACGGCGCCTGGGTGAATTCGCAGGTCGTGCGCGTCAACGGCGGCTTTGCCTGAGGAGCATGCCATGAACCAAGTGATCCTCGTCACGGGCGCGTCCAGCGGCTTCGGCGCGATGAGCGCGCGCGCCCTGGCCGACGCCGGCCACACCGTCTACGCCAGCATGCGCGACACCGGTGGCCGCAACGCCGCGCAGCTTGCAGAAGTGCAGGATTACGCCCGCAGCCGGAGCGTGGACCTGCGCGCCATCGAACTGGACGTGCAGTCGCAAGCCTCGGCCGATGCCGCCGTGGCACGCGTGCTGGCCGAGCAGGGCCGCCTGGACGTGGTCCTGCACAACGCCGGCCACATGGTCTTCGGCGCGGCCGAGGCGTTCACGCCGGAGCAGTACGCCCAGCTCTACGACGTCAACGTGCTCGGCACCCAGCGCCTCAACCGCGCCGCGCTGCCGCAACTGCGGCGCCAGGGCCGCGGCCTGCTGCTGTGGGTCGGCAGCAGCAGCCATCGCGGCGGCACGCCACCCTTCCTGGGCCCGTATTTCGCCGCCAAGGCCGCGATGGACGCGCTGGCCGTGAGCTATGCCGGCGAACTGGCGCGCTGGGGCATCGAGACCACCATCGTGGTGCCCGGCGCCTTCGGCAAGGGCACCAACCATTTCGCGCATGCCGGCGCGCCGGACGACCGTGCGCGCCAGGCCGAGTACGACGCCGGCCCCACCCACGGCCTGGCCGAGGACGCGCTGCACCGGCTGGCGGCCATCGAACCGCCCGACGCCGACCCGGCCGCGGTGGCGCGCGCCATCGTCGACGTGGTCGCGGCGCCGGCCGGACGGCGCCCGTTCCGGGTGCACGTCGATCCGTCCGACGACGGTTGCGAAGTCGTCAACGCCGTGGCCGACCGCGTGCGTGCCGAATTCCTGCGCCGCATCGGCCTGGACGACCTGCTGGCGCCGCATGCCGCCCAGGCCTGAACATTTTATTTACTGTTTCACAACAAGGAGAAGCACCATGCCATTCGCAAACTACAAATTCCCGGAAGGGATCCTGGACCACGCCCGCAAGGAAGAGATCATCCACCGCACCACGGCGATGTTCGTCGAATACTTCGGCGAGGGCGTGCGCCCGTACTCGATGGTGCTGGTCGAGGAAGTCGCCGACGGCGGCTGGGGCCGTGCCGACGAGACCTTGACGCTCGAGAAGATGGGCTTGCCGCCGAAGTCCAGGTAACAAAAGCGGGCCGGGCCAAAAAATGGCCCGGCCCGCACGCGAATTTTGGGTTCCTGTAATAATGTGCGGCTACGCATTGTTGATCCCCAGCTACAAGGAACCCGCATGGACATCGTCAAAGTCTCCCAGCAGCGCTACAGCGCCAAAGCCTACAACCCGGAACGCCGCGTCCCGGAAGACATCATGCAGCAGATCTACGAAGTGCTGCGCAACAGCCCGTCGTCGGTCAACTCGCAGCCCTGGCACTTTGTTGTCGCCAGCACGCCGGAAGCCAAGGCGCGCCTGGCCAAGGGCGTGCAGGGCGGCTACGCCTTCAACGAAGCCAAGGTGCGCGACGCCTCGCACGTGATCCTGTTCTGCACGAAGGTGGATGCCGACGCCGCGCACCTCGACCGCATCCTGGATAAAGAGGAAGCCGACGGCCGTTTCGCCGACGAGACCGTCCGGGGCTATTCCGCCAAGAGCCGCCAGCACTTCACCAACCTGCACCGCTACACTTATAAAGACCTGCCGCAGTGGTACGAGAAGCAGGTCTACATCGCGCTGGGCAACGCCATGCTGGCCGCCGCGGCACTGGGCGTCGACAGCACCCCGATGGAAGGCATCGACGTGGGCGCGCTGGACGCCGAACTGGGCCTGCACGAGAAGGGCCTGTCGAGCCTGGTGATGCTGAGCCTGGGCTACCATGCCGACAGCGATTTCAATGCCAATCTGCCGAAGTCGCGCCTGGCGCAAGAGCAGGTTTTCACCTTCCTGTAATCACCTCACGATCCCGAACGGCCTGAGCAACGGAAACCAGGCCTGTTCGAGGATCTTCGCGAATCCCTCGCCGCTCGGATACAGCTCGTTGTCCCAGTCCCGGGCATAGTGCTCCGGATCGCTCGCCAGCACGCCGCGGCTGTCGACGTGGAACACGCGCTCGATCGGCGAGTGGAACTCGGCCAGCACCTGGTCGTTGATCGCATCCACCAGCAGACGCAGCACCTCCCTGCGCCAGGCCAGGTCGGGCGCCACCCCGGCGCCGTCCAGCATCGCCGTGATCCAGCCGCCGTGGGCGTTGGTGAAGCCGCGGCCGTCGGGGATGATGTAATCGTAGCCGTTCAGGAAGATCGGCTGCAGCCAGGTGGTCTTGCGGTAGGCCCAGCGGATGCTGCGGATGATGCCGTTCAAGCCTTCGTCGATGTGGTACAGCAACAGGTCGAGGCGTTCCGGCGACAGGCAGCCGGCCGGATCGGCGGCGCCCGCGCAATCGTCGTGCAGGGCCAGGCCGTATTCGAGCGCGTCGTTGGCGGCGCCGCCCAGGTAGAACTCGGAAAAGCGGAAGCCCGGCGCCAGCCGGGTGCGGATGATGTCGGCGTAGGCGCCGTCCCCGATGTACTGGTTCAGGCGCGCGCCATTGAAGCCGAGCAGGCGGATGGCCGCGTGTTCCGGCGCGACCCGGGGGTGAACGGCCAGCGCGTTCAGCAGGGTCTGGTCGCCGTGCCAGAACCAGGAGTCGCCGAGCGCCAGCCCGGCAGGGGCACGGTCGCCAGTTTCCGGACTCTCGTCCGGCCGATACACCTTGCCTGTGATCCGCTCCATCGCCGCCTCCACGTCCGCCTTTTGACAGGGGCGGGCCGGGCAGGTTCCGGGGATTACTTCAGCGTGCGGATCGCCTGCAGCACGGGCTGCAGCACGGCGGCGCCCAGGCGGGCACTGCGCGCGCCGTCCCAGCCGACCAGCGGGTCCGGGTCGTTGGCGTTGTCCTTGAACGGCAGTTCCAGCGTCAGCGACAGGCAGCCGAAGGCGTGGGTGATGTAGGGCGAACCCATGGTCAGGACTTCGTCGGTGAACGGCGCCTTTTCGTAACCGTACTCCGTCTGGAAGTCCGGGCTGGCGATCATGAAGTTCTCGGCGAAGGTCTTCTCGGCCGCGGCCTGGTCCGGCGTGAAGTTCGGCAGGGCATCGCTGCCGGCCACGAACACGTAGGGCAGGCCCTCGTCGCCGTGCACGTCCAGGCACATGTCGACACCGGTTTCATGCATCTTCTGGCGCACCAGGAACACTTCCGGGCTGCGTTCCATGGTCGGGTCATACCACTCGCGGTTCAGGTTGGCGCCGGCGGCGTTGGTGCGCAGGTTGCCGCGCACCGAGCCGTCCGGGTTCATGTTCGGCACCACGTAGAACACCGACTCTTTCAATAACTGACGCCCGAACGGGTGGGCCGGATCGAGCAGGGCGTCCAGCATGCCTTCGACGAACCACTCGGCCATCGTCTCGCCCGGGTGCTGGCGTGCGATCACCCACACCTTCTTCTTGTTTTCGGCCGGAGCGCCGGCCGCCGGCTCGCCGATGACCAGCATGTTCAGGTCGCGGCCGTCGACGGTCGAACCCAGGTCGACCATGCGCACGTGCTCGGACAATTGGGCGCGGTCGAGCAGTTCCAGGTGCCGTTCCCACGAGTAGGGCTCGAAGTAGGCGTAATAGACGCTGTCCATGGCCGGGGTGTGCTCGATGGTCAACACCTGGCCATCGAAGCTGGTCGGCACGCGGAACCAGTTGACGCGGTCATAGCTTGCCATCGCGTTGTAGTCTTCCCAGCCTTTCGGGTATGCCGACTGGCCAGCATTGAGCAGGCGGATCGTGCAGGGCTGTGCTTGCGCGCCCTGCAGGCGGAAGTAGAACCACTGGACGATGTCGGCGTGCGAGTCCTTGCGGATGTTCAGGTCGATGGCGTTGGCGCTCGTGGCGTTCACGATCTCGATGGCGCCAGCGTCGAACTGGCTGCTGATCTTGATAGACATTGTTGTGTCCTGATTTTTGTTGGGTGATGAGGGCTGCATGATAACGCCTTTCTCTCGGCATATCCGGTGGTCTGAGATGGCGCAAAGGCCAGGGATGACGCTTTTGCTACCTTTCTTGCTCGGTCGCAGTGTCTATGCGTTGGTGATAAGAAAAGGATGACGGCATGTCGGAAATTCGAATGAGCCGGGTGGAGATCAGCAGCATCGACGCCAATGGTTTCTGGCTCGATTGCCGCGGCGAGGAACTGTACCTGCCGTTCGCGCTGTTCCCCTGGTTCCAGCACGCCACCGTGGCCCAGCTGTGCCGGGTCGAGTGCATCGGCGAATCCTGCCTGTACTGGCCGGGGCTGGACCTGGAACTGGCGCTGGACAGGATCCGCGATCCGATGACGGGGGCGCAGTATGCGGGCGGCGTGGACTGCTAGCGCAGCCCGCCGAAGCGTTCATAAAAGCCCGCATCCGCTTCCGGCGCCGCCGCATCCTCGCGCCGCAGCACGTCCATCAGGTGGGTTTCGGCCGGCTCCCATACCAGCCGGTAGATCGCCTGCGCCAGCGCATACGCCTCCGAGCCCGGCCAGGGCGTCGGCAGCAGGTCCAGCGGCAGCATCGGATCGTGCAGCTGGACGCGGCGGTAGGCGTGGATCAAGAGGCTGCGCATCACGAAGGCCGCCTGCGGTGCCGGCGCCGCGCCGCCACGCAGCAGCGTCAGCAGCGGCGTGAAATCGTCGATGAAGCGGCGGTAGCGGGCCGTCACGCCGGACAGGTCCCAGCCCTCGCGCACCAGTTCGCCCAGCGGACGCGAACCCACGCCGGGCAGTTCGCGCGCGCTGCAGACGAAGATGCGGCCGTCGCCGTCGATGCGCCGCAGGATCTCGGCCAGGCTGGCCCCATCGAACGAGGGATGGGCCAGCAGCCCCGGCGCCAGCATGGCGAAGCCTTCCCATTCCAGCTCCTTGCGCACGGCATTGCGCAGCGCCGCAGTGATGCTGCCGTTCGGCGCCATCAGCAGGGTCCAGCCGCCGTCCCAATCCAGGCCGGGCGGGGCGTAGATGCGGCGGTTGGCGCGCTCGAAGCGCGGACGCGCCTCTTCCTGCAGGGCGTAGGCACTGCGCCGGCCTTCCCGGCTGGCGACCAGCCAGCCTTCCTGCACCAGGCGGAACACGCTGGTTCGGACCAGGCGCTCGGTCGCGCCCATCGGCGCCACCAGTTCGATCAGGCTGCCCAGCCACAGGCGCGCGCCGTGCGGGGCGATGGCGTCACCGAAGATGGTCATCACCAGCGAGTTGGCGCGCGGCGGATCGGTGCCGAGGAAGTGGTCGATCCACTGGCTGCCGGTGGGTTGGGTCATGTTTGTTGCGCCTCGATATGATTCAAAATTCTGGTGTACATCCGATTTTTTGTATCGTATTATGGATTCAGACAGGAGACAAGGGAGACATTATGTACGCCCAGATGGTGGAAACCGGCCTCAAGAAAGTCCAGACGCAAGAGGACATGAGTGCCGAAGAGCAAGCTTTCCAGGCCCGCATCGACGCCGGGGTGAAAATCGAGCCCAAGGACTGGATGCCCGAGGCCTATCGCAAGACCCTGGTGCGCCAGATTTCGCAGCACGCGCACTCCGAGATCGTCGGCCAGCTGCCGGAAGGGAACTGGGTCACGCGCGCGCCCACGCTCAAGCGCAAGGCCATCCTGCTGGCCAAGATCCAGGACGAAGCCGGCCACGGCCTCTATCTGTACAGCGCCGCCGAAACCCTGGGCGTCTCGCGCGACGAACTGCTCGACGCCCTGCACGCCGGCAAGGCCAAGTATTCGAGCATCTTCAACTACCCCACGCTGACCTGGGCCGACATCGGCGCCATCGGCTGGCTGGTCGACGGCTCGGCCATCATCAACCAGATCCCGCTGTGCCGCTGCTCGTACGGCCCGTATGCGCGCGCCATGGTCCGCGTCTGCAAGGAAGAGTCCTTCCACGCGCGCCAGGGCTACGACATCATGATGAAGCTGGCCCAGGGCTCGCCCGAGCAGAAGGCGATGGCCCAGGATGCCCTGAACCGCTGGTGGTGGCCCTCGCTGATGATGTTCGGCCCCTCGGACGCGGCATCCGTCAACAGCGCGCAGTCGAGCAAATGGCGCATCAAGCTGTTCTCGAACGACGAACTGCGCCAGCGCATGGTCGACCAGACCGTGCCGCAGGCCGAATTCCTCGGCCTCACCATTCCCGACCCGGACCTCAGGTGGAACGAGGAACGCGGCAGCTACGACTTCGGCGAGATCGACTGGACCGAGTTCCACAATGTCCTGAAGGGCAATGGCCCGTGCAACCGCGAGCGCCTGCAGACGCGCGTCAAGGCCTGGGAAGACGGGGCGTGGTTCAGGGAGGCGCTGGTGGCGCATGCGGATAAACACGCGGCCAGGGAAGCCGCCTGACACCATCGCGAACACAAGAATACGGAGACAGCAATGAGCAAAGAATGGCCCCTGTGGGAAGTCTTCATCCGCAGCCAGCACGGACTCGCCCACAAGCATGTCGGCAGCCTGCACGCCCCGGATGCGGAAATGGCGATCAACAACGCGCGCGACGTCTACACCCGCCGCAACGAAGGCGTGTCGATCTGGGTGGTGCGCGCCGCCGACATCGTCGCCTCCAGCCCGGCCGACAAGGATGCGCTGTTCGAGCCGTCCAACAGCAAGGTCTACCGCCACCCGACCTTCTTCCCGATGCCGGAAGAAGTCAAGAACCTGTGAGGTTGGCCGTGGACGCGAACCAAGCCAAATTCGACTATCTGCTGCGCCAGGGCGACAACGCCCTGATCCTGTCCCAGCAACTGTCCCAGCTGTGCGGCAAGGGCCCGGCACTGGAAGAAGACATGGCGCTGACCAACGTCGCCCTCGACCTGCTCGGCCAGACCCGCATGTGGCTGAGCTATGCCGGCGAACTGGAAGGGCAGGGCCGCGACGAGGACCGCCTGGCCTACCTGCGCGACACCCGCGACTTCCGCAACGTGCTGCTGGTCGAACAGCCGAACGGCGACTACGCCCAGGTCATGGTGCGCCAGTTCTTCTTCGACACCTGGCACTACTTCCTGATGCGCGGCCTGCTGGCCTCCAGCGACAAGCGCATCGGCGAGATCGCGGAAAAATCGATCAAGGAAGTCACCTACCACCTGCGCCGCAGCGGCGACCTGGTGGTGCGCCTGGGTGATGGTACCGACGTCAGCCACGCCAGGATGCAGGCCGCCGTCGACGAACTCTGGACGTATGCGGGCGAGATGTTCATCTACGACGAGGTCGACCAGGCCATGCAGGCCCAGGGCGTCGCCCCGGATGCCGGACAGCTGCGCGCCGCCTTCCTGAACCACGTCACCGAGGTGTTCGAGGAAGCGACCCTGACCGTGCCTTCGCCGGACAGCTACATGCAGCTCGGCGGCAAGCAGGGCCGGCACAGCGAGCGCCTCGGCTACATCCTGGCCGAGATGCAGTTCCTGCAGCGCGCCTATCCGGGCGTCGAGTGGTGAGCGTGATGAGCGCCGTGGCGGTATCAAACGAACAGGTCTGGGCCTGGCTCGCCGACGTGCCCGATCCCGAGATCCCGGTGATCTCGGTGGTGGACCTGGGCATCGTGCGCGGCGTCGCCGTCGACGAGGGCAGCGGCGAATGCGTGGTCACGATCACGCCGACCTATTCCGGCTGCCCCGCGATGCAGGTGATCGCCGAGGACGTGGAAAACGCGCTGCGCGCCCGGGGCCTGGAGCGCGTGCGCATCGAGACCCGACTGTCTCCGGCCTGGACTACCGACTGGATGAGCGAAGCCGGCAAGGCGGCCTTGACCGGCTACGGCATCGCGCCGCCGGTGCAGCAGGTGATCGACATCAGCGGCTTGCAAAGGGGTGTGAAACGCCACGCGATCCGCCAGCCGGACGTGGCCTGCCCGCATTGCGGCTCGATGCACACCCGCCTCACCAGCCAGTTCGGCTCGACACCGTGCAAGGCGCTGTACCAGTGCCTCGATTGCCGCGAGCCTTTCGATTATTTCAAGTGTCATTGAACCCATGAGCAAGTTCTACCCACTGAGCGTGGCCAAGGTGAAGCACGAAACGCGCGACGCCATCGCCGTCACCTTCGACGTGCCGCCGGCGCTGAAAGACACCTTCCAGTACCGCCAGGGCCAGCACCTGACGCTGCGCGCCGTGATAGGCGGCGAAGACGTGCGCCGCTCGTATTCGATCTGCGCCGCCGTGCAGGACGAGCAATTGCGCGTGGCGATCAAGCGCGTGCCGGGCGGCACCTTCTCGACCTGGGCCAACGAGCACCTCCAGCCCGGCGTCACGCTCGACGTGATGCCGCCGGAAGGCCGCTTCAATCTGCCCCTGGACCCGGCCAGCCGACGCCACTACCTCGCCTTTGCGGCCGGCAGCGGCATCACGCCGATCCTGTCGATCGTCAAGACGACCTTGCTGGCCGAACCGCACAGCCGCTTCACCATCCTGTACGGCAACCGCGCCTCCTCGTCCGTCATCTTCCGCGACGAGCTGGCCGAGCTGAAGGACATCTACATGGAGCGGCTGAACCTCGTCTACGTGATGAGCCGCGAGCAGCAGGACATCGAACTGTTCAACGGCCGCATCACCCAGGACAAGTGCCGCAAGCTGTTCCAGCACTGGCTGCGCGTCGAGGACGTCGACTACGCCTTCATCTGCGGCCCGGAAGACATGATGCACGGCGTTTCCAGCGCGCTGCAGGAAGCCGGCATGCCGAAGGAGCGCATCCGCATCGAACTGTTCGCCGCCAACGCCGCCCTGCAGGTGCGCGAGCCGCGCAGCGTCTACGCCGTCGAGTCGCGCCACCAGACCGAAGTCACCGTGATCATGGACGGCAACCACGCCAGCTTCACGATGGACAAGGACAAGGAGTCCCTGCTCGACGCCGGCCTGCGCGCCGGCATCGACATGCGCTATTCCTGCAAGGGCGGCGTGTGCTCGACCTGCCGCTGCAAGGTGCTGGAGGGGACGGTGGACATGGACGTCAACTACGCGCTCGAGGATTACGAGGTGGCGCGGGGGTTCGTGTTGAGTTGCCAGAGTTTTCCGGTGACGGACAAGCTGGTGGTCGATTTCGACGTCGCTGAATAGTACCGTTAGCTTAAAGACCGTCGTTCCCGCCTCCGCGGGAACGACGAGCAAACAAAAGAATAATCGTCGCGTCTAATAAGAGGCCGGACAAAGGAGGAGACACCATGAGCTACGAATCCATCCAATTCACGATCGCCAAGGACATCGCCACCCTGACCCTGAACCGCCCGGATCGCCTGAACAGCTTCACCCAGGCCATGCACCGCGAAGTCCGCGACGCACTCGACCAGGTACAGGCCGACAAGTCGGTGCGCGTGCTGCTGCTCACCGGCGCCGGCCGCGGCTTCTGCGCCGGCCAGGACTTGAACGATCGCGCCGTCGAGCCGGGCGCACCGGGCGTCGACCTGGGCGAATCCGTCGAAAAATACTATGCCCCGCTGGTCACCACGCTGCGCACCCTGCCCATGCCCGTGATCTGCGCCGTCAACGGCGTGGCCGCCGGCGCGGGCGCCAACCTGGCGCTGGCCTGCGACATCGTGCTGGCCGCGAAATCCGCCAGCTTCATCGAAGCCTTCAGCAAGCTGGGCCTGATCCCGGACACCGGCGGCACCTGGGCGCTGCCGCGCCTGATCGGTCCCGCGCGCGCGATGGGCCTGGCCATGCTGGGCGAGCGCCTGAGCGCCGAAAAGGCCGAGGCCTGGGGCCTGATCTGGCGCTGCGTGCCGGACGACGCCCTCATGATGGAAGCGATGGCCATGGCCGAGCACTTCGCCGCCGCGCCGACCAAAGGACTGGCCTACACCAAGAAGGCGATGCTGGCCAGCTGGACCAATACGCTGGAACAGCAGCTGGCACTGGAAGCATCGATGATGCGCGAACTGGGCTACAGCCACGACTATCGCGAAGGCGTCGCCGCCTTCATCGAGAAGCGCCAGCCCCACTTCAAGGGGGAATGAGCCATGGCCCAGGCACTGGATAAAAGCAGCGTCGTCGGCGTGGTCGGCAGCGGCGCCATGGGGGCCGGCATCGCCCAGGTGGCGGCCGCCGCGGGGCACACGGTGCGGCTGTTCGACAGCCGTCCCGAGGCAGTCAGCAAGGCCATCGACGGCATCGGCAAGATGTTCGCCAAGCTGGTCGAGAAGGGCCGCATGGGCGCGGCGGAGGCCGATCTGGCGCGCGAGCGCCTGCGGCCGGCCGGCACGCTGGACGAACTGAAGGACGCCAGCCTGGTGGTCGAAGCCGTGGTCGAGGACCTGGACGTCAAGCGCACCCTGTTTCGGGAACTGGAGGACATCGTCGGCCCCGGTTGCATCCTGGCCACCAACACCTCGTCGATCTCGGTCACGGCCATCGCCGCGCCGCTGGAGCGGCCCGAACGCCTGGTGGGCATGCACTTCTTCAACCCGGTGCCGCTGATGGCGCTGGTCGAAGTGATCAGCGGCGTCGCCACCGACAGCACCGTGGCCGACAGCGTGGCCGCCCTTGCTGCCGCCTGGGGCAAGGACCCGGTGCACGCGAAGTCCACCCCCGGCTTCATCGTCAACCGCGTGGCGCGTCCCTTCTATGCCGAGGCGCTGCGCCTCCTGGGCGAACAGGCCGGCGACCCGGCCACGCTCGACGCCGTGATGCGCGACGCGGGCGGTTTCCGCATGGGGCCCTTCGAGCTGATGGACCTGATCGGGCACGACGTGAACTTTTCCGTCACCCGCTCGGTGTTCGACGCCTGTTTCAATGACCCGCGCTTCACACCCTCGGTGCTGCAGCAGGAACTGGTGAACGCCGGCTTCCTCGGCCGCAAATCCGGGCGCGGCTTCTACCGCTACGGCAACGATGCGCCGCGCATCGAAGCGCGCACCGAGCCGCGTGCGGAAAAGCCCCAGACCGTGCGCGTCACGCGCGTGCGCAAGCATGCGGAGCCGGTGTTCGACGCGCTGCACGACGTCGTCAACGCGCGCCTGCAGGCAGCCGGCATCGCGATCAGCCATCCCGGCCTGCTGGACGGCGTCGAGGGCCGCGAAGCGCCGGCCTTCCACGTCCACGGCGCCAACATCTTCCTGACCGATGGCCGCAGCGCGACCCAGCGCGCCTACGACGACGACTACGCCGACACGATCCTGTTCGACCTGATGCTGGATCCGGGCAAGGCCACGCGCATCGCGCTGGCTAGGGCCGACCAGTGCGGCGAGGCCGCCTGGCAGGGCGTCGTCGGCCTGTTCCAGGCGGCCGGCTTCGACGTCACGCGCCTGGACGACGTGCCCGGCATGGCCGTGATGCGCACGGTCGCCATGCTGGCCAACGAAGCCTCCGACGCCGTCAACCAGGGCGTCTGCAACGCGCAAGCCGTCGACATCGCGATGCAGAAGGGCGTGAATTATCCGTGCGGCCCGCTGGCCTGGGCCGATGCGATCGGCCTGGCCCACGTGGCCGCGGTGCTGTCCAACCTGGCGGCCATCTACGGGGAAGACCGCTACCGCGTCTCGCCGCTGCTGCGCCGCAAACTGTATGCCCATCCGGAGAAAGCCCGATTCCATGCACGCTGAATCACAAGCACAAGCCCTGGCCGAACTGGCCGGCAAGACCATGTACGAACGCGACCCGGCCAGCCAGGCGCTGGGCATGACGCTGGATGACATCCGGCCCGGCTACGCGCGCATGTCGATGCGGGTGCGCGGGGACATGCTGAACGGCCACGGCACCTGCCACGGCGGCTACATCTTCATGCTGGCCGACAGCGCCTTTGCCTTCGCCTGCAATTCGCACAACTTCAATACCGTCGGCGCCGGTTGCACGATCGATTACCTGTCCCCGGGACGCGAGGGCGACGTGCTGGTGGCGGAAGCGGTCGAGCAGGCGCTGTCGGGCAAGACCGGCGTCTACGACATCGCGGTCAGCAACCAGGAAGGGCGCACTGTCGCGCTGTTCCGCGGCAAATCGCACCGTGTGAGCGGGATGGTGGCGGAAGTCGCGCAGTAATTATTAATAGGGGCCTCACAAAACCGTCGCGAGCGGCGGCAGTTTCGGTGGGGGCGCCTAGCCTGAGAAGCGCAGCTGTACAAGAGTACAGCGAGCATCGCAAGGCTCGGCGCCCCCACCGAAAATGCAACGCGCAGTAGGTTTGGTGAGGTCCCGTAAGGAGACAGAGATGGTGCAACATATGCCGGAAGCAGGCGAACTGGAACCGATCGAGCGCGCCAGCCGCGACGAGCTGCAGGCGCTGCAGCTCGAACGCCTGAAATGGAGCCTGAAACACGCCTACGAGAACGTGCCGCACTACCGCCGCGCTTTTGACGAGGCCGGGGTGCATCCGGACGACCTGAAAACCCTGGCCGACCTGGCGAAATTCCCCTTCACCGAAAAGAAGGCGCTGCGCGACAACTACCCGTTCGGCATGTTCGCGGTCCCGCGCGACAAGGTCGTGCGCGTGCACGCGTCGTCAGGCACCACCGGCAAGCCCACCGTCGTCGGCTACACGCAGAACGACATCGACACCTGGGCGAACGTGGTGGCCCGCTCGATCCGCGCCGCCGGCGGGCGTCCCGGCGACATGGTGCACGTCGCCTATGGCTACGGGCTGTTCACCGGCGGCCTCGGTGCCCACTATGGCGCCGAGCGCCTGGGTTGCACCGTGGTGCCGATGTCGGGTGGGCAGACCGAGAAGCAGGTCCAGCTGATCCAGGACTTCCAGCCTTCGATCATCATGGTCACGCCATCCTATATGCTCAACATCGTCGAGGAGTTCAAGCGCCAGGGGATCGACCCGGCCACGTCCTCGCTGAAGGTCGGCATCTTCGGCGCCGAACCCTGGACCGACGCCATGCGCCGCGAGATCGAGGAGCGCGCCGGCATCGATGCGGTCGACATCTACGGCCTGTCCGAAGTGATGGGGCCGGGCGTGGCCAGCGAGTGTATCGAGAGCAAGGACGGCCCGACCATCTGGGAAGACCATTTTTATCCGGAGATCATCGACCCGGACACCGGCGAGGTGCTGCCGGACGGGGCAGAGGGCGAGCTGGTGTTCACCTCGCTGACCAAGGAAGCGCTGCCCATCATCCGCTACCGCACGCGCGACCTGACGCGCCTGTTGCCGCCGACCTCGCGCTCGATGCGGCGCATGGGCCGCATCAACGGGCGCTCGGACGACATGCTGATCATCCGCGGCGTGAACGTGTTCCCGAGCCAGGTCGAAGAGCTCATCCTCGGCATGCCGGCGCTGGCGCCGCAGTACCAGCTGGTCGTCACGCGCGACGGCCACCTGGATGCGCTCGAAGTGCATTGCGAGCTGCGCGAAGGTGCGCTGCCGCAGGATGACGCGCAGTGTTCCAGCCTTGGGCGCGACCTGCAGCACAGGATCAAGACCTACATCGGCGTCACGACCACCGTGAAACTGCTGCCGGCCCAGGGCATCGAACGCTCGATGACGGGCAAGGCGCGGCGCGTGGTCGACAGGCGCCCCAAACAATAATTGGAGACCTTCATGACTGACGCATTCATCGTCGACGCCATCCGCACTCCCTTCGCCCGCTACGGCGGATCGCTGGCCGGCGTGCGCGCCGACGACCTGGCCGCGCTGCCCATCGCCGCCCTCATCGAACGCAACAAGGGCGTGGACTGGGCCATGGTCGACGAGTTGTACTACGGCTGCGCCAACCAGGCGGGCGAGGACAACCGCAACGTCGGCCACATGGCCGGGCTGCTGGCCGGCCTGCCGCCCGAGGTGCCGGGCAACACCATCAACCGCCTGTGCGGCTCCAGCCTGGATGCGGTGGGCATTGCCGCGCGCGCAATCCGCGCGGGCGAAGCGAACCTGGTCATCGCCGGCGGCGTCGAGAGCATGACGCGCGCCCCTTTCGTGATGGGCAAGGCCGACAGCGCATTCTCGCGCGCCGCGAAAATCGAGGACACCACCATCGGCTGGCGCTTCGTGAACCCGAAGATGAAGGCGCAGTACGGCATCGATTCGATGCCCGAGACGGCCGAGAACGTGGCGCGCGAATTCGGCGTGGCGCGTGGCGACCAGGATGCGTTTGCCCTCCGCAGCCAGCAGAGATGGGCGCGCGCGCAAGCGGCCGGCTTATTCAAGGACGAGATCGTGCCCGTCACCCTGCACAGTAAAAAGGGCGAGTCGCGCGTGTTCGATACCGACGAGCATCCGCGCCCGGACACGACGCTCGAAGCGCTGTCGCGCTTGAAAG
>CAJYQM010000103.1 GCA_913777025.1 uncultured Massilia sp.
CTGTTCCTGCCGGCCGGCGTCGGCATCATCGCGGCCGCCGCGAGCGGCAGCGGCCACTGGCTGGCGATCGCCGCCGCCGTCATCACCAGCACGCTGGCGACCCTGGCCGTGACCGCGCTGGTGCTGCAGGCCATGGGCACCGGGACCGAGACGGATGACAAGGGGAGCGGCAATGCTTAGCCTGGACAAATTCGGTTTCGAAGAACTCAGCCACTTCTGGGTCTATCTGTCCGCCTCGCCGCTGCTGGGCCTGACGCTCACGCTATGCGCCTACCTGTTCGCGCAATGGGTGTACGCGCGCTGCGGCTTCTCGCCGCTGGCGAATCCGGTCGCGATCGCCATCGCCATCATCAGCCTGGTGCTGACGGCCAGCGGCATGTCCTACCAGCGCTATTTCGCCGGCGCCCAGTTCGTCCACTTCCTGCTCGGGCCGGCGACCGTCGCGCTCGCCGTGCCACTCGCGCGCCAGGTGCCACGCCTGCGGCGCAGCGTGCTGCCTCTGGCCTGCGCGCTGCTGGCTGGTTGCGTGACGGCGATCGTCACCGCGGTCGCCGTTGCTTTGCTGCTGGGCGCTTCGCCGGAGCTGGCCGCCTCGATCGCGCCGAAGTCGGCCACCACGCCGATCGCGATGGCGGTGTCCGAGCACCTGGGCGGGATTCCGGCGCTGACCGCGGTGCTGGTGATCTGCACCGGGATTTTCGGGGCCGTGTTCGCGCGTTTCGTGATGAACGGCTTGCGCGTGCGCTCGCATGCGGCGCGCGGGCTGGCACTGGGCGTGGCCTCGCACGGCATCGGGACCGCGCGGGCTTTCCAGGTGAGTCCGGAGATGGGGGCGTATGCCGGGCTGGGGATGGGAATGAATGGGGTGCTCACAGCCTTGCTGACGCCGTGGCTGGTGCCGCATTTGATGCGGTGGATGGGAGCATGAAAGAAGTTCGCCCGCAACCACGCGCGGACGCGGTTGCGGGCGGGATGGCAGGCATGCGGTGACTGCCAGGGAGCGCAGGCGGCTTGCGCCGCTGCGTAACCGTTGAAACGTAAAGAGGATCAGGCCGTCTTGCGGCCGAAAGCCTTGGCAGCGAACAGTGCGCTGGCCAGGCCGACCACGATGGCGGCGGTGCTGCCCGAGAAGCCGACGGCGTGGCTCATGGCCAGCTTGCCCGCCTTGGGCGTGACCAGTTCCATGCGGCGCTTGGTCATCTGGGCGCCGAGCTCGGACAGGCGGTCCTTGCTGAGGGTCTGTTCGGCTTCCGGCAAGAGCACGGTTTCCTCGTCGGCCACGTGATGAACCACGTCGCGCATCAGTTCGAACACCAGTTCATCGTGACGCGGCGATTTCGGGTCGGTGCGGCGCAGCTCGGCGATCACGGCACGCATTTCGTCATGCTCCGGCTCGCTCTTTTCCATGACTTTCTGGTCATGGGCACGCGGGCGCATTACTGGATAGAAAATTTCCTCTTCCAGCGTGGCGTGGATTTCCAGGGCGTCGCAGATGGTTTCAGCCAGCGCCTTCTTGACGCTCGGGCGCTTGTCGCGGGTGTACTGGTGGAAGGTGACCATCACGTGGGAGTGGTCGAACCGAATCATGTCGGTGATGGACGGGCTCAGTTTATTCAGAGAAAACATCGTGTTCTCCAGGCGTTTTGTCGATGTAGCCATGCTACGTCCGCTGCCGGAACGCACGCGTAGGAATTGTGCGCAGGGTCTTGTCAGTCTGGTACTCAAGCTGCCGGTCTATTGCTTGGGGGTCATATCGAGCCTACCAGGAGTTCGCATCGCACTATGTATCCGCAACACATCATGTAGAAAAACTATCATATCTATAGAATAAACCTATAGATCGTGAAGATTAGCATCTGGAAGAAGCTATCGTTACGATATAAAAAAACTATCATAATAAAAACTTGCATCATGACATTGCTATGGGTTTAGCTCAACAGACTGTCGTCAATAGTCCTACATGGAGACGGCGAAGACGCCGATGCCGACATCTCCTCAGCCTGCGATGATGGGTACATGGGCGGTCACATACGGAATGTAACCACTGCCACCGGCAAGAGTTTTCTCGTCGGAATAAAACTATCGGAGGACTTCGAATGTTTGCACATAACAAGCGCTTGCAGTACACGGTGCGCGTCAGCGAATCGAATCCGGGGCTGGCGAACCTGTTGCTCGAACAATTCGGCGGACCGCAGGGCGAACTCGCCGCCGCCATGCGTTACTTCACCCAGGCCGTCAGCGAAGACGATCCGGGCCGCAAGGACATGCTGTACGACATCTCCACCGAGGAATTGAGCCACCTGGAGATCATCGGTCACATCGTCGCGATGCTGAACAAGGGCGCGAAGGGCCAACTGGCCGAGGCGGTCGATTCGGAAGCGGAGCTGTATCGCAAGCTCAACGGCGCAGGTAACGACAGCCACGTGACCCAGGTACTGTATGGCGCCGGCACGCCGCTGGTCAACTCCGCCGGCGTGCCGTGGACCGCGGCCTACATCGACACCATCGGCGAACCGACCGCCGACCTCCGTTCGAACATCGCCGCAGAGGCGCGCGCCAAGATCGTCTACGAGCGCCTGGTCGCGCTGACCGACGACCCGGGCGTGAAGGAAGCGCTGACCTTCCTGATGACGCGCGAAGTCGCGCACCAGAAGTCCTTCGAAAAGGCGCTGTACTCGATCAGCCCGAACTTCCCTCCGGGGAAAATGCCGGTCGATCCGCGTTTCGCCAACACCTACTTCAACATGTCCCAGGGCCCGGGCGAAATGCGCGGCTCGTGGAACCAGGGCGAGCAGTGGGAATTCATTTCCGACCGCGAGAAGCAGATGGCCGTCGATGGCGGCAGCGGCGAAGCCGAAGTCAAGCTGCCTGCCAAGGACATCGACGTGCTCAAGGCCATGGCCGAACGCACCAAGTCCGATCCGTCGATCGACCCGCCGACCGGCGCC
>CAJYQM010000104.1 GCA_913777025.1 uncultured Massilia sp.
GCACCGGTGATCGACCGTCCGGCGCCCTCGGCGTCCAATTACCGTCCCTACCGCCCGGCACAGCCGCCCGCGCCGGCCGTCGACGAGTCGCGCGATGCCAAGGGCACCTATACCGTGCGGCGCGGCGATACCCTGCTGCGCATCGCCTTCGATCATGGCCAGAATTACCGCGACCTGGTGGCCTGGAACAACCTGAACGACCCGGACGACATCAAGGTCGGCCAGGTGCTGCGCGTGGCGCCGCCGGAGCGTAACGGCGGCGGCAACGCTAACAACAGCGCCGGCAGCACCGCCATCGTCACGTCGCCGATCACCATGCCGGGCGCCGACAAGCCGGCACCGGTGCCGAAGAAGACCGGGCCGCGCGGCGACAAGAAGCCGTACACCGAGTCCACGCTGGCCGAGGCCGAGAAGGAAGACAGCCCGGGCACCAACCCGAAAGCGGTCGAACAGCGGCCCTCGGGCACGCTGGCCGCCGGCAGCACCGTCACCGCCAACGACGACGAAAAGCTGAGCTGGATGTGGCCGTCCGACGGGCGCATCATCGCCACGTTCGACGAAGGCAAGAACAAGGGCATCGACATCGCCGGCCGCCTGGGCCAGCAAGTGATGGCCGCCGGCGCCGGTAAAGTCATGTACGCGGGCAGCGGCATCCGCGGATATGGTAATCTCGTAATCGTTAAACACAGCAACAGCCTGTTGTCGGCGTACGCGCATAACCGCAGCATCGTGGTCAAGGAAGGGCAGAATGTGTCCAAGGGCCAGGTGATCGCGGAAATGGGCAATTCGGATGCCGACACGGTCAAACTGCATTTCGAGATACGCCAACAGGGCAAGCCGGTCGACCCGTCGAAGTTCCTGCCCAGTCGCTAGAGAGGCCCAATGACGCTGCCGCCCGATCCGCTGGACAACGACGCCCAGGACGAACTTCCGGACGAGCAGCTGGATGACGGCGAGCCCGGCGCGGATGGCGCCGCCCATGACCTGCTGGCCGGCGGCGCCGAGGTCATCGAAGGCGTCGACGAGCTCAAGAGCGTGCTGCAGGCCGAACTCTCGACCGACACCACCCAGCACTACCTGAACCGGATCGGCACCAAGCCCCTGCTCGGCGCCGAGCAGGAAGTGCAGGTCGCGACGCTGGCCAAGGCCGGCGACTTCGCCGCGCGCCAGAAGATGATCGAGCATAACCTGCGGCTCGTGGTCTCGATCGCCAAGCATTACATCAACCGCGGCGTGGTGCTGCTCGACCTGATCGAGGAGGGCAACATCGGCCTGATGCGCGCCATCGACAAGTTCGAGCCGGAGCGCGGCTTCCGTTTTTCCACCTACGCCACCTGGTGGATCCGCCAGAGCATCGAGCGCGCCATCATGAACCAGGCGCGCACCGTGCGCCTGCCGGTGCACATGGTGCGCGAGCTGAACCAGATCCTGCGCGCCAAGTACCACCTCGAAGCCCAGCACCACGACGGCAAGGAAGCCAGCGCCGAGGACATCGCCAGCCTGGTCGGACGGCCGGTCGAGGAAGTGCAGGACATCCTGGCCCTGTCCGAGCACGCCACCTCGCTCGACGCGCCGCTCGATAACGACCCGCAGAGCAGCCTGATGGACATGCTGCCGGACGAGGGCGACGTCAGCCCGGACGCCCGCGCCGAGCAGCACGAAATGCACTTGCTGGTGCGCGACTGGCTGCAAAAGCTGCCGGACAAGCAGCGCGTGGTCGTCATGCGCCGTTTCGGCCTCGACAACGACGACCCGGCCACGCTGGAAACCCTGGCCGAGGAGATGGGCGTGACGCGGGAGCGGGTGCGCCAGATCCAGCAGGAGGCGCTGGTCAAGCTGAAGCGGGCGATGGCTGCCCGTGGCGTCGTGCGCGATTCCTTGTTATGATGCCCGCCGGGCCGCACGAGGCCCGTTTTTCTTTTGAATCCTCGACGGCCTGGCACCCCGTCGTTCCCGCGCAGGCGGGAACCCAAGTCCGTTGAGCGGTACTAACGCTTGCTTTGGCGACGCGCCAAACTTGGGTCCCCGCCTCCGCGGGGACGACGTGTCGGGGCAGGTGTCCTAGTTCCCCATCTTCTTCAGACCATGCAAGAAACCTTCATCAACATCAAATCCCTCGACATGGACGCGCGCGGCGTCGGCCACCTGGAGAACGAAGACGGCTCCCAGGGCAAGGTGATCTTCGTCGAGGGCGCGCTGCCGGGCGAGCGCGTCAGCTTCGAGACCACGCGCAAGAAGAAGAACTGGGAAGCGGGCCGCATGGTCACACTGCAGAAGGCCTCGTCGATGCGCGTCGAGCCGAAGTGCGAGCACTTCTGGCACTGCGGCGGCTGCTCGATGCAGCACCTGGAACCGTCGGCCCAGGTCGCGATGAAGCAGCGCGTGCTGGAAGATAACCTCTGGCACATCGGCAAGACCAAGGCCGAAAACATCATGCGCCCGATGTACGGCCCGACCTGGGGCTACCGCTACCGTGCGCGCCTGTCGGTGCGCCACGTGGCCAAGAAGGGCGGCATGCTGGTCGGCTTCCACGAGCGCCATTCCAGCTACGTGGCCGACATGACGAATTGTTATATCGTGCCGCCGCACGTCGCGAAGATGCTGGTGCCGCTGCGCGAGCTGGTCGGTTCGCTGTCGATCTACCAGCAGATGCCGCAGATCGAACTGGCGGTGGGCGAGGAAAGCACGGTGCTGGTGCTGCGCATCATGGCGCCGCTCACCCCGGCCGACGAGACGCTGGTGAAGGCCTTCGCCGACCAGTGGAACGTCGAGTGGTGGCTGCAGCCGAAGGGCCCGGACACCGCCTACCCGTACTACCCGAAAAAGAAGGAACTGTATTACTCGCTGCCGGAATTCGGCATCAGGATGCCGTTCAAGCCGACCGATTTCACCCAGGTCAACCACCAGATCAACCGCCTGCTGGTGGCCAAGGCGCTACGGTTGCTGGAAGTGGAAACGACCGATCGCGTGGCCGACCTGTTCTGCGGCCTGGGCAACTTCACGCTGCCGCTGGCAACCCAGGCGCGCGAAGTGGTGGGTATCGAAGGCAGCACCGCGCTGACCACGCGCGCGCTGGAAAACGCCCGTGCCAACGGGTTGTCGGACAAGACCAGCTTCTCGACGCGCAACCTGTTCGAGATCACGAAGGACGACCTGGTCGCCCTCGGCAAGTTCGACCGCATGCTGATCGACCCGCCGCGCGACGGCGCCGTGGCGCTGGCGCTGGCACTGGCCGAGCTGCGCCAGTCGAACCCGGAACTGATGCCCAAGCGCATCGTCTACGTTTCCTGCGGGCCGGCCACGCTGGCGCGCGATACCGGCATCCTGACACACCGCGCCGGCTACAAGCTGAGCAAGGCGGGGATCGCCAACATGTTCCCGCATACCTCGCACGTGGAGTCGATCGGGGTATTCGACCTGGTGGACGATTTCGTGCCGCGCGAGTTCCAGGCGCCGGAACACATCCAGCAGGACACGAGCGCTGCCTGATCGGTAGGGTGGATGGCTATGCCGTCCACCCTACGCTATATCGCGGACCTCGGCCACCTGCGCCAGCAAGGCAAACAATTCCGCGGCCTCCACCGGCTTCACGAAGTAATGGTCGAAGCCGGCCCCGGCCGCATTGTCCTGGTCGGCCTGCTGTCCATACCCCGTGATCGCCACCAGCAGGGAACGCTGCGCCCCCGGCAGCTTGCGCAGCCTGCGCGCCAGTTCGTAGCCGCTCATGCCGGGCAGGCCGATGTCGAGCAGGTAGCCGTCGAAGCTTTTCTGGGCCGCGCGGGCGAGGGCGTCGGCCGGGTCGTGCACCACGGTCACCTGGTGGCCGCCCGCATCGAGCAGCAGGCCCAGGGTCTGGGCCGCATCCACGTTGTCGTCCACCAGCATGAGATTCAATGAGCGCGCGCTGTCGCGGGACGCCGGCGCGGCCCGCAACGCCTTCGTGCCTTCGCTCATGCCCAGGCGCGGCAGGCGCAGCGTGAATTCGCTGCCCTGGTTGCGGCCGCCGCTGGTCGCGGTGACCATGCCGCCATGCAGCTCGACCAGGCTCTTCACCAGCGCCAGGCCCAGGCCCAGGCCGCCCTGGGCGCGGTCCGGCGTGCGCTCTGCTTGGGAGAACAGGTCGAACACGGTCGGCAGCAGTTCGGCCGAGATGCCGATGCCGTTGTCCGCCACGCCGGCCAGTACCTGTTCCGGTGTCACGTCCAGGCTTACCGTGAGCACGCCGCCCTCCTGGGTGTACTTGGCGGCGTTGTTGAGCAGGTTGGCCAGCACTTGCACCAGGCGCTTGTAGTCGCCCTGCACGATGGCCGGCGCGTCTTCCGGCGGCATGCGCAGCACCAGCTGGTGGCGGCGCGACTCGATCAGCGGGCGCACCTGCTCGATGGCGTCGGCGGTCACCCGGCGCAGGTCGACTTCGTCGCGCGCCAGCACCACCAGGCCGCGCGTCACGCGCGAGACGTCCAGCAGGTCGTCGATCAGGCCCGTCATGTGGGTCACCTGGCGCGCGATGATGGCGCTGGTGCGTTCGATGCGGGCGGTGTCCGGCGTGCCCATGTTGAGCAGCTGTGCCGCCGCCGAGATCGGCGCCAGCGGATTCCTCAGCTCGTGCGCCAGCATGGCCAGGAATTCATCCTTGCGGCGGTCGGCCAGGCGCAGCGCCTCCTCGGCGCGCACGCGCTCGACCGCGCTCCAGGAACGTTCGGCCACGTCCTCGATCAGGCGCACGATGTCGGCGCTCCACACGCGCGGCAGGTTGTCGTGGATGAACAGGCAGGCGGTGAGGGCGCCGTTGCGGTTGATCGGCACCACCACGCCCGAGCGCACCTGCAGCGCCGCGTAGTTCGGCCAGATCTCGGCGCCGCTGGTGCGCGCGTCGCGCTGCAGGTCGCTCGAGACCCAGGTGCCCTGGGCCAGCGCGGCAAAGTTGGCCTGGCCGAACAGGGTGATCGGGAAGGTGCCGGTCAGTTCGGCGACGATGCCGTCGGTGTAGTTCGAGTGGAAGGTGACCAGGCCCTTGTCGGCGTCGTAGTCGCCGTACAGCACGCGGCTGACCTGCAGGAAGCGGCCCAGCATGGCGCTGGTCTCCACGAAGATGCGGCCCGGCTCGGACAGGCGGCGCAGCACGTCGGACAGTTCGAGGCGGAACTCGTTCATGTCGAGCAGCGTGGTCTGGCGCGCCACGGCGTCGCGCAGCGCCTGCTCGGCGCGCACGCGGTCCAGCGCTTCCCAGCTGCGCTCGGCGATGTCGGCCGCCAGGCGCTGGGCTTCCTCGTCCCATTCGCGCGGCGTGGTGGCATAGCCGACCAGCGCCGCCTTCAGTTCGTTGCGGCGCACGCGCGGCAGCGCCAGGATCGCGCTGGCGCCGGCATCCGCGTAGCGCTGGCCGCGCTCCGGCAGGCGCGGGTCGGTGGCGGCGTCGTGCACCGCGAGCGGGGCGCCGGTGCGCAGCAGGGCCAGCGTGGCCGGGCCGAAATCGTCCAGGCGCGCACGCCGGCCATCCAGGGGCGTGGCCGCGCCGGTATCCCGTCGCCAATCGTGGACCACTTCGAAGCTGCCGTCTTCCTCATCGGCCTCGACGTAGCAGGCATTGTCGAGCTGCAGGTACTTGCCGATGAGGGAGCAGGCGCATTCGATGATGTCGGACGGGTGGTGCAGGCGGCGCAGGCTGTCCACCACCTGCAGTTGCAGCGCGTGGCGCCGTTCCAGCTGCACGCGCTGGGTGGTTTCGCTGGTGACGCACAGCACGCCGCGCACGGCGGCGTGCTCGTCGCGCAGCGGCGAATAGGCCACCGTGAACCAGCCCTTGCCGGGCTTGCCGTCGCGGTAGACCGGGGTCGGGACGTCTTCGCCGTAGGTGGCGTGGCCGGCGAGCGTACGTTCGACCAGCATCTTCATGCCGGGCCACTGGTCCGGCCAGACCTCGGCCAGCGGCTGGCCCAGCGCGCGCGGATGGCGGCAGTCGAGCACGTTGGCGAAGGCGGCGTTGTACAGGATGATCAGCTGCGGACCCCATGCGAGATACATGGGGAATTCCGATTCGAGGATAAGGCTGGCAGCGTTCAGCAGCGTCGGGCTCCAGCAGGCGGGCGGCCCGATGGGGCAGCCCGACCAGTCATGGACGTGGTAGCCGGCGCGGACCGCGCCGGCGGTGCCGAGGAGATGAAAGTCGCCAGTCGTAGCTTCCATACTGATCGCTCCCGAGTCCGAAAGTCCTCATTTTATTCCCAAATGCATAATTCTGGCAGCCGTTGAGAAAAAATTACGGGGTAGCGGACCCGGCCGGCGTCAGTTTCGTCAGAACTTGGCGCGCACCCCGAACACGACATTCCGGCCCGGCAGCGGCGAAATATCCTTCAGCAGCGAGGTCGACAGGCGGATGTCCTCGTTCAGCAGGTTTTTCGCCAGCAGGAACCAGGTCAGGTCGGTCTTGTCCAGGTGCTGGGTGTACGAGAGGTTGGCGTCGACCAGGTTGTAGCCCGGCGTCGGCGTCGACTCGAAGGCCGCGAGGCGCTCCTGGCCGCGCGCATGGGTCCAGCTCAGGCCCGCGCGCCAGTCGGCCTGGCGGTAACCGACGGCGGCGCCGATGCGGTCGGCCGGCTGCAGCGGCAGGTTGCCCCCTTCGTCGAGCTTGCCGCGCGAGGTGTCCGCGAACAGGCGGCCGTTCCAGCCCATGCCGACCTGGTTCCAGGTCAGCTCGGCTTCCGCGCCCTGCACGTGGGCCTTGGCCTGCTCGAACACGCGCTGGCGGAATTCGTCGCCCGGGTTGCCTTCCTCGTCCAGCATGAGGTCGGTGATGTGGCCGTAGATGAAGTCAGAGACATTGTTGCGGAATACGTTCGCCTTCCAGCGCAGCAGGCCCGTGTCCTTCTGCAGCGACAGCTCGATGTTGCGCGAGACTTCCTTCCTGAGATTGGCGTCGCCGACGTCGAAGGTCAGCGTGGCGTCGTGCGGGCCGCCCGAGTACAGCTCGTCGGTCGACGGCGCGCGCTGGGCATACGACACGGTCGCGCCGACGCTGTAGCCCGGCGTGAACGGCCACAAGGCGCCGATCGAGCCCGAGCCCAGGTCGAACTTGCGATCGACATTGCCGACCGGCTCACGCTTGACGGTTTCATAACGCAGGCCGGCGTTCACGCGCACCGGGCCGAAGCTGGTTTCCTCGACCACGAACAAGGCCTGCGAGGTCGAATGGGTGACCGGCACCGTGTCCGGGCCGCCCGCGGCGCTGAGCGCCGAGAAGTGGGTGTTCTCGGTCTGGACGCCGAAGGTGCCGTGCAGTCCCAGGCCAGTGAGGGGCTTGTGCGTCAGTTCCAGGCGCGATTCGAACGAGCGGTTGGTGAAGATGACTTCCGGCGTGCCGTCGTCTTCCAGCTCGGCGTGGCGGTAGTCGGTGAAGCCGGCCTTGAAGCGCGCGCTTTCCAGCAGCGCCAGCGGCGACTTGACCATGGTGTCGAAATCGTAGCGGTTCTGGCGCTGGTCGATGCGCGAGCCTTCCTCGGTCGGGATGCCGTACAGGTTCGACAGGTGCGAGGCCGAGAGGCCGGCATAGCCCCAGTCGTCGATCCAGGACGCGCCGGCGCCGATGCTGCGGTTGCGGGTCTCGGAATTCGGCAGCCGGTCCGCGCTGGTCGACGGATCGTCCAGCACGCGCTGGCCCGGGATCTTGTAATCCTTCGTCTCGCGCCAGTTGCCGTCGATGTGCATGCCGAGCTTGCCGACCGCGCCGTCCATCGAGCCGGACAGGTTGCGGCCGTTGTCGACGCTGCTGTAGCGGCTTTCGACCTGGCCGATCGGTTTGGTCTCGAGCTCGGTCGGGATGCGTTCGTTGACCACATTGACCAGGCCGCCGATCGCGCCCGAGCCATACAGCAGGGCGGCTGGACCGCGCAGGATCTCGATCTGGCGCGCGACGGCGCCTTCCGACGCCACCGCGTGGTCGTTCGACAGGCCGGAGACGTCGGAAGTCGCCATGCCGTTTTCCAGCATTTTCACGCGCGATCCTTCCATGCCGCGGATGATGGGGCGCGAGGCGCCGGCACCGAAGGCCGAGGCCGAGACGCCGAGTTCGCCCTGCAGGGTTTCGCCGAGCGAGCTGCCGACCTTGTCGCGCAGTTCGTCGCCGGCCAGCACCTTGGCCGGTGTCAGGATCTGGTCGCCTTCGCCATTGCGCAGCGGGTTGGCGGTGACCACCACCTTGTGGACCTTGCCCTCGCTGACGGCCTGCGGGGGCGGCGCATCGGGCGTGTCCGGTGCATCGGCGGCGTGGACCAGCGGTTGAAAGGCGAGCAGGATCGCGCTGGCCAGCAGCGTGCGTTGAATCTTCATGTTGTAAAACCTCGAGCGAATGGATAACGGCGCGCGCAGCCGGACTTCATGCCGGCCGCATAGCGCAAAGCAAAATCAAAGACGGATCTAGGGCGTTATCAGGCGAGAGGTGGACCGCGCGGCTGGAACGCGCATTCGGTCAGCAGGCAGATGCCCGGGGTGGGCGGCAGCGCCGGCACGGCATAGGCCAGTTCGGCGGGAATGAAGCGGCGGATCGGGGTAGGGAGGGCGAACGCGACCTGGGCGCTGGCGGCGCACTGGCCGCACAGGTCGTGCAGGCCGGGCTTCTGCGGCTTGCCGCCGCCGTTGGCGTCGTCGAGCTGCTGCCGGGCCAGCGTCTCGCGCACCTCGGTCCAGTGCGTATAGCCGTGGCCGAGCGACAGCTGCTGCGTGATCAGCAGCAGCAGCGACAGCAACACATGGGTCAGGCTACGCGACATTCGGGACTTCGGTGGGAAACCAGACATCTATTCTACGCAGCTTGCTTGGATTCTGACAATAAAAAAAGCCGGCCCGCAGGCCGGCTTCCTTGAAGATGCATACGCTCAGTCGCGGTTGCCGAAACCGATGCCCAGCAGTTGCAGCAGGGCGGTGAACACGTTGTAGATGTCCAGGTAGATCGAGAGCGTGGCGCTGATGTAGTTGGTTTCGCCGCCGTTCACGACGCGCTGCACGTCGAACAGCAGCCAGGCCGAGAAGATACCGACGATCATGACAAGCAGTGCCAGGTGCAGGGCCGGGATCTGCAGGAAGAAGTTGGCGACCATGGCCAGCAGCACCACGATGGTGCCGGCGAACAGCCAGCTGCCCATGCCCGAGAAGTCGCGCTTGGACACGGTGGCGATGGTGGCCATCACGGCGAACACGGCCGCGGTACCGCCGAAGGCGCCCATGATCAGGGCCGGGCCATTGGAGAAGCCCAGCGTGTGACGCAGCAGCGGGGCCAGCATCAGGCCCATGAAGAAGGTGAAGCCGAGCAGCACGGGCACGCCCGCGGCCGAGTTCTTGGTCTTTTCGATGGCGAAGATGAAGCCGAACGCGATCGCGAAGAACAGCAGCAGGCCGAAGCCGCCGGTCAGCATCGGCAGGGCCGTGGTCACGCCAAGGTAGGCGCCGAACACGGTCGGGATCATCGACAGCGCGAGCAGCCAGTAGGTGTTGCGGACGACGCGGTTGCGGGCCTCCTGGACGGCTGCGCCGCCGTAGGTGGATTTTTGCAGGCTGGGAATCATGGTGCCTCCATTGGAAGATTCACTTTGCACCCCATATCGGGCTTTGACACCATTATGGGGACGAAAACCGCCGTCAACAGCGGGCTTAAGCCTGGCCTAAGTTGCACCGGACCGTGGCGCCGCCGTGCCGTGCGGGTATTTACCGTGTCACTTTAACACTTTGGCCAGAAGCGGCGCAATATCGGCCAGCTGTCCGATCTATGATAGAATAGAAGGTTGATTGAGTTCCCAAATCTTGATTTAAACCTTTCTTTTTATTGGAGTTTTTATATGGCAATCGAACGCACCCTGTCGATCATCAAACCGGACGCAGTCGCTAAGAACGTGATCGGCCAAATCTATAGCCGTTTCGAAGGCGCCGGCCTGAAGATCGTTGCCGCCCGCATGGCGCAGCTGTCGCGTGCCGAAGCCGAAGGCTTCTACGCCGTCCACAAGGAGCGTCCTTTCTTCGGCGCCCTGGTCGACTTCATGGTCTCGGGTCCGGTCATGATCCAGGTGCTGGAAGGCGAAGGCGCGATTGCCAAGAACCGCGAACTGATGGGCGCGACCGATCCGAAGAAGGCTGACGCCGGCACCATCCGCGCCGACTTCGCCGACTCCATCGACGCCAACGCCGTGCACGGTTCGGACGCTGCCGAAACCGCCGCCGTCGAAATCGCCTACTACTTCCCGGCGCTGAACGTCTACTCGCGTTAATCTTTGTAGCAAATTTGTTCGTTGACCAGCCCCCGCTGGCTTAACATCGCAACACACCCGCTCGCCCATGCTCCCGGAGCCCGGCGGGCGGGACTATTTTGGAAGATTCAGGAATAATTATGGCAACTCTCACCAACCTGCTGGACTTCGATCCCGCGCAGCTCGTCGCCTACTGCGCCGAGTTGGGGGAGAAGCCGTTCCGCGCCAAACAGCTGCAGCGCTGGATCCACCAGTTCGGCGTGTCGAATTTCGACGACATGACCGACCTGGCGAAATCGCTGCGCGAAAAACTCAAGACCCGCGCCGAAGTCCGCGCGCCGGATATCATCAGCGACAACACCTCCAGCGACGGCACCCGCAAGTGGCTGGTCGACGTCGGCAACGGCAACGCGGTCGAGACCGTGTTCATCCCGGAAGAGACGCGCGGCACGCTGTGCATCTCCACCCAGGCCGGCTGCGCCGTCAACTGCCGCTTCTGCTCGACCGGCAAGCAGGGCTTCAACCGCAACCTGACCGTGGCCGAGATCATCGGCCAGCTGTGGATGGCCGAGTTCGAGCTGCGCCGTACCAAGGGCATCGAACCGGGCCCGAAGGGCGAGCGCCAGATCACCAACGTGGTCATGATGGGCATGGGCGAGCCGCTGCTGAACTTCGATCCGACCGTCACCGCGCTCAAGCTGATGCTGGACGATAACGCCTACGGCCTGTCGCGCCGCCGCGTGACCGTCTCGACCTCGGGCGTGGTTCCCATGATGGACAAGCTGTCCCAGGAATGCCCGGTGGCGCTGGCCGTGTCAGTGCACGCGTCGAACGATCCGCTGCGCGACGGCCTGGTGCCGCTGAATAAGAAATACCCGCTGCGCGAGCTGATGGCCGCGTGCAAGCGCTACCTGGAATTCGCGCCGCGCGACTTCATCACCTTCGAATACTGCATGCTGGACGGCGTCAACGACACCGACGAGCATGCGCGCGAACTGATCGCGCTGGTGAATGACCCGGTGGTGGGCGTGTCCTGCAAGTTCAACCTGATTCCGTTCAACCCCTTCCCGGAATCGGGCCTGCTGCGCTCGAAGAACCCGCGCATCAAGGCCTTCGCCCAGATCCTGATGGATGCCGGCATCGTCACCACCGTGCGCAAGACCCGCGGTGACGACATCGACGCCGCCTGCGGCCAGCTGGCCGGCGAAGTGCAGGACCGCACCCGCGTCGCCGAGCGCATGAGCAAGATGGCCGAGTACCAGAAGAAATTCGGCGCCAACTTCGGCAAGATCGTGGAGATCACCTCCTGATGGCAGCCGCGGCCGCGAATCGCCTGCGATCCGCCTTCGCCTGCGCACTGGTGTCTGCCTTGCTGTCGGCCTGCGCCGGCGCGCCGGGCGGCAGCGACACGCGCGAACTGAAGACGGCGTCCGACCAGACCGCGGCCGAAAAGCGTTCCCAGATCCGCCTGCAGCTGGCGGTCGGCTACTACCAGGACCGCAAGTACGAGATCGCGCTGGACGAGGTCAAGCAGGCGATCGCCGCCAATCCGGACTACGCCGACGCCTACGGCTTCCGGGCGCTGATCTATATCGCCATGGGCGAGTACCGTCTCGCCGACGAGAACTACCGGCACGCGCTGCGCCTGGCGCCGCGCAATCCTGAATTGTCCAACAACTACGGGCTGTTCCTGTGCGATGCCGGCGGCAAGCCGGCCCAGGCCATGGAATACTTCGAGACCGCGCTGAGGAACCCGACCTACGGTTCGCCGGTCAAGGCCATGGTCAACGCGGGCAACTGCAGCCTGAAGATGAAGAATGTC
>CAJYQM010000105.1 GCA_913777025.1 uncultured Massilia sp.
CGTCCGGCGTGCGGATACGCTCGCAGAACACGCCCGCCAGCACGATGCCCGCCACCGCCGTATCGAAACTGGCGCGCAGCGTGAACGGCGGCGCGTCGCCGGAAAAGCGGATGTTTTCGGCCAGGACCGGGTTGTAGAAACCGGGGACGCGGTGCAGCGCGAACAGGAAGGCGGCGCCGGCGGTCAGTACCAGCAGGGGAATGCGCACCCACGTCCGGCCGGCTTCGCGCGCGGACCAGGCCAGCGCGCCGAAAGCGGCGATCGCGAGCGGCGCACGCCAGTCCAGCAGGCCGCCATGCAGGCCGGCCGCGCAGGCCAGCACCAGGCCGGCGCACCATGGCCAGGCGCGCCGTTCGTCCGACACCGGGGCCCACAGCAGGCACACCGTGAGGGCCAGGAGGCCGAAGGTCAGGAGAATGCTGGGGCCGGGATTCATGCCCGGGATTATAGATCAACCCTGATGGGTGCAAGCCCTACTCCAGCGCGCGCTGGCGCGACTCCACGTCCACGCACAGGATCGCCAGCGCGCCGAGCGCCAGGAAGCCGGCCAGCATCGCCAGCGACAGCGTGAAATGGGCCGCCATCACCGGCGCGATGACGGCCGGCGCGAACAGGCCGCCGAAGCGCGCGACCGCGCCGGCCACGCCCATCCCGCTGGCGCGCAGGCCGGTCGGATAGACCTCGGGCGTGAAGGCATACAGTGCGCCCCAGGTGCCGAGCAGCGCGAAACTCATGAGCAGGGTCGACCCGACGACGACCGCCGGGGAAGTGCCCAGGCTGTAGCACAGGCAACCGGCGGCGCTCAGCAGCAGGAAGCCGACCAGCGTCGGCTTGCGTCCCCAGCGCTCCACGCCATAGGCCGACAGCGCGAAGCCCGGCAACTGGACCAGTGCCAGCAGGATCAGGAATTCCTGGCCGCGCATGAAGCCGAAGCCTTCGGCGGCGAGCTTGACCGGCAGGTAGACGAACACGCCGTAGTAGGCCAGCGAGATCAGCATCCAGGCCGCGAACAGCGCGCCGCTGCGGCGGCGCAGCTGGCGCGAGAACAGCGCGGACAAGGGGGTCTTCGACGCGGCTTCCGGCCGCAGTTCGGGAATGGTTACCGTGCGGCCGTTCACCCGCGCGATACGCTCCAGCACCGCGCGTGCCTGCTGCGGCATGCCGCTGCGGTTCAGGTACATCGGCGACTCGGGAATCGACAGGCGCAGCACCACGCCCACCAGCGCCGGGATGCCGGTGACCAGGAAGATGACGCGCCAGGCATCCTGGCCCCAGCGCAGCGCCGCCAGCGCCAGCAGCGCGAGCAGGATGGTGCCGACCGCCCAGAAGGATTCGAGCAGGACCAGCCAGCGCCCGCGCCGGTCGCTGGGCAGGAATTCCGCCATCATCGTGTAGTCGACGGGCAGCGTGCCGCCGACGCCGACGCCGGTCAGGAAGCGGAGCAGCAGGAGCCAGGTGAAATCCGGGGCGAAGCTTGAGGCCACGCCGAAGCAGGCATCGACCAGCACCGCCGCCATCAGCACCGGCCGCCGCCCCACCCGGTCCGCCAGGCGCCCGAACACGAAGGCCCCGAGCAGCATCCCCACGAAGAACCCGGTGCCGGTTTCGAGCGCCCGCGGCAGCGTGATGCCGAAGGTCTTCACGATGGACGGCGCGGTAAAGCCGATCGACAGCACCTGCATGGCATCGGCCATCCAGACCAGGCCGAAAATCACGAACAGCCGATACTGGAAGCGGCCGACGCCTGCTGCCTGGATGCCTTGTTCCACTGTCGCGCTTGCGCTGGACATCGTCCCGTCCTCCGTGCTGTGATGTTAGGCCCAGTGTGCGGCAAATCCCGGCCGCGCACCGTGCAATGGTAAACACAGGCGCGATGGTCGGCGCGGGCATGTCACAGCGAGGGCAGCAGGCCTTCCATCCTGACCTTCCAGCCGGTTTTCGGAAAGCCCGGCGCGCCGCCCGCCTGTCCATCCCAGCCGCCCGCCATCAGCGCCACGGCCAGCAGCAGCCCGCCGTTCGAGGGGAAGTAGGCTTCGGCGGCGCGCTGGTAACCCGGTCCGTCCGGCCCGGTGCCGGGCGCCTCGGCCGCCTGCCCGCCGGCGCCGATCGCGATCGGGACAAAGGCGACGGCGTGGGCGTCCAGGTGCACGCGCGGCGTCATGCCGCTGGCGCCGTAACGGTTGTTCCTGGCATCGAAGAAGAGCCAGTCGATGGCTTCCTCCGGCGCGCCCAGGCGGGTGGCGGTCATGGCCAGCATCGGGTAGTCCCAGCCCCAGGTCTGGCGCAGGTCCCAGTCGCGCTTCATGCGCTCGTAGGTGCGGCGCATCACCGCCTTGTCGACGCCGCGGCCCGGCAGCCAGCCGAGCGGCATCATGACGGATGGATGGTCGCGGTTGCGGCAGCTTTCCTCGGCCGCGTTCGAGCGGCAAGCGCCCGCCGCCTGGTCCCAGAAACCCGGTTCGGACGCCACCGGCAGGTAGAGCCCGTCCTTTTGCGCCAGGGCGGGCCACCTGGCGAGGACGGCGTCCCAGTCGGCGCGCCGCGGCTTGCCGGCACGCTCGCGCCAGCGCTGGGCGGTCTCGATGCCCCAGCGGTAGTAGGCGACTTCGAAGGCGGGGTCGAACGTCGTCATCGGGTCGAAGTTTTCCTGCACCGGGATGATGGGCGGACCGAGCCTGACCTTGCCGCTGTTTTCGTCGAGGTGGGGGAAGGACGCCAGCAGCGCCGCCGTTTCCTCGACCAGTTCCCCATACGCTTTCAATACGCGCGCGCCGCCGCCCTTTTCCGCCCGGTACAGCAGCTCGCTCATGTAGATGGGGTGCGGCTGCTGCCACATGATGAAGGGCGAGACCTTGGACGGGCTGTCGACGCCGTCCGGCCCGATCATCTTCGGCCACCACGCGCCGTCGACGCCCTGCTCGCGCGCCCGCGCCCTGGCCTGGGGCAGGAAGCCGACATACCATCCGAGGCTGTTTTCCAGCAGCCGCGGCCGGCCCCACAGCGCGAAGTGGGCCGAGTGCCAGGGATGCATCTCCAGGTGCGACTTGCCGTTCCAGTTGTTGGAGAACAGGCCCTCTTCCTGCGGCGCGAAGCGGCCGGCGGCGTTCACCGCCATCAGGTATTGCGAGAGGATGACGCGGCGCTCGAGCTCCTTCGCGCGCGGGTCGGTCGAGCCGGAAAAGTCGACCATCCCGCCTTCGGCCCAGTAGGCATGCCAGTGCCGCGCCACGGACGCCGCGCCCGCGCCAGGCATGGGCA
>CAJYQM010000106.1 GCA_913777025.1 uncultured Massilia sp.
CCAGTCGGCGTGCCAGCGCATGACGTCGTCGCGCGTGACAGCCTGGGTGCTCGCTTCGGTACCGGAAGCCGGCTTGCCATAAGGGTTGTCGGCGCCGTACAGCAGGCCCGGCACCACGCGCATGACCAGCGCGTTCGGCTGCGCCTTTTCCTGGCCGATCTGGGCCAGGCGGCGCTGTTTCGCCAGGTCGAACTGGTCTTGCGGGAAGCTCGGGTGCAGCGCGGCGTCGGCCAGCAGCGCCAGCGACGGCGCCAGGTTGGCGCTGGTCGCTTCCAGGCGCACGACCGACTGGTCCGGCGCGTTGCCTGCGCTGATGCTGGCGCCGAGCGACTCCAGCGCGTCGGACAGCTGGAAGGCGTTGCGCGTCCTGGTCCCCTTGTCGATCAGGCCGAGCGACAGCGAAGCCAGGCCTGCCTTGCCGGCCGGGTCGGACGCGCCGCCGGCATCGACCACCAGCGCGGCGTTGACGATCGGAGCGCCGTGGCGCTCCAGCAGCACGACCTTCAAGCCGTTCCTGAGCTGGGCGCGCTGCATGGCCGGGAAGGCGACGTCGGGCGCCTGGCCCAAGGCCGGCAACTGCTTGCGGTCGAGGGTCGACTTCACCGCCGCCAGCTTGGCGAACGGTTTCACGGTCATCGTGTAGTGGTGCGCACGCAGCCAGCGATTGCCGGCAGCCTTGACGTCCGCCGGGGTGGCGCCCGCCATCTGCTCCAGGCGCGTCAGGTAGGCGTCCGGCGCGCCGCCGTAGGTCATGCTTTCGGCCAGCACGTCGGCGCGGCCGCCGAAGCCGCCCAGGCGCTCGATGCTGCGCGAGAAGTCGGCCAGTTCGCGCGTTTTCACACGCTGCAGCTCCTGCGCGGTGGGACCCTTGTCCAGCAGCTCGGCCACGATGCGGTCGACTTCGCGTTCGACGTCAAGCTGGTCGGCGCCGTTCTTGAGGGTCACGGTAATGCCGAAGGTGCCGCCCAACTCGCTGTCCTGCATGCCGGCCGAGACGCTGGTGGCCACGCCCTTTTCGTACACCAGGCGTTTATCCAGGCGCGCGCTCTTCGAGCCGGCCAGCACGTCGCCCAGCAACTGCAGTTTCGCCACGTCGGCATCTTTCCAGGCGGCGGCGTGCCAGCGGCGGTAGACGCGTACCTGCGGCACCTGGTCTTCCATCTCGTCGCGGATGTCGCGGTCGAGGGTCGGAATCCAGGTTTCGAGACGCGGCAGCGGCGGACCCGGCGGCAGCGCGCCGAAGTACTTGTTGACCAGCTCGAGCGCGCGCTCCGGGGTGATGTCGCCGGCCAGCGACAGCACTGCGTTGTTCGGGCCGTAGTAGGTGCGGTACCACTCGCGGATGTCTTCCAGCGAGGCCGCGTTCAGGTCGTCCATGCTGCCGATCGTGGTCCACGAATACGGGTGCGAGTACGGGTACATCTTGGCCGAGAATTCATAGCGTACCTTGCCGTAGGGCTGGTTGTCGCCCTGCCGCTTCTCGTTCTGCACCACGCCGCGCTCGCGCTCCAGCATCGCCTGCGAGATGTAGTTGCCGAGGTAGCCCATGCGGTCCGATTCCAGGTACAGCGTGCGCTCCAGCGCCGAGGCCGGGACGTCCTCGAAGAAGTTGGTGCGGTCGGTGTTGGTGGTGCCGTTGCGGTTGTTGGCGCCGAGGTCGTCCATCGCCTCGCGGAAGCCGTGCGGATAGTTTTCCGACCCGTTGAAGAAGAAGTGCTCGAACAGGTGGGCAAAGCCGGTCTTGCCGCGCTTTTCGTTGCGCGAGCCGACGTGGTACCAGACGTTCACGCCGACCACCGGTACGCTGTGGTCTTCGTGCACCAGCAGCGTCAGGCCGTTGGGCAGCACGAATTTTTTATAGGCGATGCTGTAGGCCTTGCGGTCGAACGAGGCTGGTGCAGCCTTGTCGGCGCCGGCGCCAATGGCCGGTGCCGCGGCGGCCGCAGCCAGGCCGAGCGCGAGCGCGATCTTCTTGAGTCTCATGGTTTCTCTCTCTGCTTCTTGTGGGATGATCGAGGGTCGTCAAGCCGCGCCGGCGTACGCCGCGGCCTGTTCCAGCTGGGCCGGCGCCATGCGCGCGGCGATGCGCTGGAGGTAGTTGTTGGCCGCGGCCAGGCCGGCGCCGCCGGCGCGGTGCAGCCAGGCATAGGCTTCGACCAGGTCGGACTGCACGCCCTGGCCGGCGGCGTACATCACGCCGAGGTTGAACTGGGCGCGCGCATGGCCCTGGCGCGCCGCGCACAGGTACCAGAAATGCGCGGCTTCGTAGTCGCGCGCCACGCCGTGGCCGCTGTCGTAGCGCAGGCCGAGCGCGAACTGGGCCAGCGTGTGGCCCTGCTCGGCCGCCTTGCGGTACCAGTCGCCGGCCTGGCGCGGATCGACGCTGCCGCTGTCGTCGCGGTCCAGCAACTGGCCCAGCATGTACTGGGCCGGCGCGTAATCCTGCTCGGCGGCCTTGCGGTACCAGTGGATAGCCTGCTGCACGTCGAGCGGAACGCCGTTCCCGTGCTCGTAACGCAGCGCAAGGTCGAACTGGGCGCGCAGGTGGCCCTGTTCGGCGGCCTTGCGGTACCAGTCGGCGGCCTCGACCGGATCCTGGGCCACGCCCCTGCCGCCATCGACCAGCAAACCGAGGTGGTACTGGGCGCCGGCGAAGCCCTGCTCGGCAGCCTGGCGGTACCAGTGCGCGGCCTGGGCGTCATCCTGGTCGACGCCGAGGCCGTTCTCGAAGCGCAGGCCGAGGTTGTCCTGGGCGCCGGCATGGCCCTGCGCGGCCGCCTTGCGGAACCAGTGCAGCGCCAGCACCGGGTCGGGCTCGAGGTTGTGGCCATGGCCGCTGTCGTGGATCAGCGCCAGGTTGAACTGCGAACTGGCGTGGCCCTGTTCGGCGGCGCGGCCGTACCACAGGATCGCCCTGGCGCTGTCCTGGGGCAGGTCTTGCCCCTTGTCGTAACGCAGGCCGAGGTTGAACTGGGCCGGCGCGTGGCCCTGTTCGGCCGCCTTCCGGAACCAGTGCAGGGCCTGCTGGACGTCGCGTTCGACGCCTTGTCCGCTGTCATACCGGAGCGCCAGGTTGAATTGCGAGCGCGCGTAGTTCTGTTCGGCGGCCTTGCCGTACCAGGCGACCGCTTGCGCCATGTCCTGGGCCACGCCCTTGCCGCTTTCGAGCATCATGCCGAGGTTGTGCTGGGCGCCGGGGTCGCCCTGTTCGGCGGCGAGGCTGAACCAGTGCAGCGCCTGCTGGACGTCGGCCGGGATGCCCTGGCCCTTGGCGTACAGCCAGCCCAGGTTGTACTGGGCCTGGGCATAGCCCTGCTCGGCCGCCTGGCGGTACCAGTACACGGCCTGCGCCAGGTCCTGCTCCACGCCCTGCCCCTTCTGGTACATCACGCCGAGGTTGTACTGCGCCTGCGCAAGGCCGCCGCTGGCCGCCATGCGGTACCAGCCCACGGCCAGCTCGTCGTTGCGCGGCACGCCCTGGCCGTTCACGTACATGAAGCCCAGGCTGTGCTGGGCGGTGGCGACACCGCGTTCGGCCAGCGCCTTCACGCGCAGGAATTCCGCGGTGTGCAGGCTGTCCTTGTCAGCGGATGGCATCGGACGGCGTCAAGCCTGGATGGCGAGCGCGCCGGCCGGCACGCGCTGGGCGCGCAGCACGTCGGTGAAGCGGCCAAGGGGCATCGGCCGGTGGTACAGGTAGCCCTGCATCGTCAGGCAGCCGTTGGCGCGCAGGTAGCGCGCCTGGGCATCGGTCTCCACGCCTTCCGCGATCAGGTTCAGGCCCAGCCCGCGCGCGATCGAGATGATCGCCAGCACCACCGGATAGTGGCCGTGCTCGTCGTGGATCTCCTGGACGAAGGACTGGTCGATCTTGATCGTGTGTACCGGGAAGCGGTGCAGGTAGGCCAGCGACGAGTAGCCGGTACCGAAGTCGTCGATCGCCACCGACACGCCGAGCTGGCCCAGCTTGTTGAGCTGCTCGATCGCGTGCTGCGGGTTGCGGATGCAGATGTTCTCGGTGATCTCGACTTCGATCTGGCTCGGCGCGATCCCGTGGCGCAGCAGCGCGCCGCGCATCTTCTCGAAGAAGTCGCCGCGGTCCAGGTATTGCGGCGACAGGTTCAGCGACAGCTTCACCTGGTTGCCGGCGATGGCCTTCCACTGCAGCATGTCGCGGCACAGCGCGCCGATCATCCAGTCCGAGATCGGCAGCATCAGGCCGTTCTCTTCGGCGAAGGGCAGGAACTCGCCCGGCGAGACCACGCCGCGCAGCGGGTGGTTCCAGCGCATCAGCGCCTCGGCGCCGACGATGCGGCCGCTGATGGCGTCGATCTGCGGCTGGTAGTACATCTCCAGCTCGTCGTGCTCGAGCGCCTTGCGCAGGCTCTGCTCGAGGGCGATCTTCTGGTGCGACACGTCCTGCATCGACGGGTCGTAGAAGGCGTGGCCGTTCTTGCCCTGGCCCTTCACCTGGTACATGGCGATGTCGGCGTGGCGCAGCAGTTCGTCGATCGACTCGCCGTGGCCCGGATAGATAGCGATACCAATCGAGGCCGAGATGTGCACTTCGTGGCCGTCCAGGTCGAACGGCAGGTGCAGGCACTCGAGGAACTTGTCGGCCACCATGCGCGCGTCGTCGCGGTCGTGCAGTTCCGGCAGCACGATGGTGAATTCGTCGCCGCCCTGGCGCGCCAGCGTGTCACCCTTGCGCAGGCACTCCTTCAGGCGGCCCGCCACCTGCTGCAGCAGTTCGTCGCCCTTGACGTGGCCGAGGGTGTCGTTGACCAGCTTGAAGCGGTCCAGGTCGATGAACATCACCGCGAGTTCGGTCTGCTTGCGCTTGGCCTGGATGACCGCCAGGCCGAGCCGGTCCTTGAACAGGATGCGGTTCGGCAGGTCGGTCAGGATGTCGTGGTAGGCCTGGTACGAGATCACCTCTTCCGCGCGCTTGCGGTCGGTGATGTCGCGCGCCACGCCGTAGGTGCCGAAGAACTCCAGGCGCTTGACTTCCTGGTCGGGCACGTGCATGCCGATCGCGTTCAGCGAGATCGTCATCAGGGTGTTGTTGAAGGTGCGCTCGTGGTGGGTCGCAGCGTGGCACTTCAGGCGCAGCTCGACGTTGCGCGAGGCGCGTTCGTCGACGCGGCGCTCGTTGAACACGTAGCGCGCGCGTTCCTGGTCCTCGTCGTGCACCAGGATCGAGTAGTGCTGGCCGATCAGTTCGTCGCGCTTGTAGCCGAGCAGCTGGTAGGCGCGGTCGTTGATGAAGGTGAAACGGCCTTCGTGGTTCAGCGTGTAGATGATGTCGGGCGAGGAGTCCACCAGGTAGCGGTACATCTTCTCCGAGTTTTCCAGCTGGGTCGCCATGCGCGCGTTGGCCTGGGACAGGCGGCGCTGCTTGAGCGCGTTGGCCACGGTCTTGAGCAGCTCTTCGCGGCTGTAGGGTTTGCGCAGGTAGTCGTAGGCGCCGCGCTTCAGCGCCCCGATCGCGGCATCGATCCCGACCTCGCCGCTCATCACGATGACGTCGGCGTCTATGCCTTTCTCGTTGATGAAGTCCATGATCTCGTGGCCGCCGATGTCCGGCAGGCGCAGGTCGAGCAGCACCAGGTCGAAACGCAGCTTCGACAGGTGCGCCAGCGCCTCGCCGCCGGTGGAGGCGGTGATCAACTGGTAGCCGCGGTCGCGCAGCAGCTCGTACAGCGAGGCGAGCAGGCGCGGTTCGTCGTCGACCAGCAGCAGGCGCGGCTGGTCGTTGCCGTTGCCGGACGGTGCGGCGGCGTCGTAGGGAATGGGCGCGGAGAATGGATTCATTGTTACCTTATGCGGATCCAAGCGCGCGCGCCGGCAGCGTGGCCGGGGCGCCGGCGCCGGCATGCGCCGGCAGCAGAATTTCGAAACTGGTACCGGTCGCGCCGCTGCGGCAGGCGATGTGCCCGTTCAGCTTCTTGACCAGGCTGTGCACGATCGACAGGCCGAGGCCGTGGTTCGGCCCCTCCTTGGCGCTCTGCACGACGGAGAACAGGTTGGCCAGCACCTCGCGCGACAGGCCCGGGCCGGTGTCGGACACGACCAGCTCCAGGTAGACCCTGCGCTCGCGGTTGACGTGGCCGCGGTTGGCGATGTCGATGCGGCCGCCGCCGGCGCTCAGGGCTTCGACGGCGTTCTTGACCAGGTTGACCAGGATCTGCTTGAGCAGGTCCGGGTCACCCTCGATGCGGTTGTCATGGCCGGCCATGTCGACCGCGATCTGGACATTGGGCGGCACGAACTCGGTGGTACGGAACAGGCGCAGCACATCCTCGACCACCCGCGCGACGTCGGCCGTGAGCGGCGCGCCCTCGGCCGGCGGACGGATCTCGGTCAGGCTGTTGACCAGCTGGCCGACGCGGTCGATCTCGTCGTGCAGCACCGACAGTTCGGCGCTGACCGGTTCCTGGCGTTCCAGCTTGCTGTCCAGGACCGACAGGTAGTTCTTGATGATCGACAGCGGATTGTTGACCTCGTGGACCACGCGGCGCGACGCTTCGCGGTATTCCTCGGTCACGTGGGCCAGCTGGCGGCGCACCTGGCCGCGCTCCAGCAGCGCCGTTTCCAGCGCGCTGGCGGCCTGGGTGCCGAAGGATTGCAGGAAGCGCTCGCGCTTCTGGCAGGCCGGCAGCTGCCAGTTGGCGACGCCGCCGACCAGCACGCCCAGGCAGCGCGCGCCCGCCACCAGCGGCACGCACACCATGGCCTCGTTGCCCAGCAGGCGCAGCAGCTGCTCCTCGGGCATGCCGAGCGGGCGATCGCGCCGGACGAAGGCCGGCTTGCGTTCCAGCGCGGCCTGGGCCACCGCGCCGCCCTTGCCCTTGACCAGCGGGATCGCGAATTCGGCGATGCGCTGCTGGCTGCCGGTCGGCGCGCCGACCAGCGCCTGGCCGGTCGGGTTCTCCAGCAGCACGACCGCGCTCTCGAAATCGAACAGGATGCGCGCCGAGCGCGTCATCGATTCGAGCAGGCCGGTCTGGCCGCCCTGCCCGTGCTGGCGCGTGAAGACCTGGCCGATTTCCGACACCAGCACCAGGTTGCGCACCTCTTCGTTCAGGCGCTGCTGCACCGGGTCGCCAGCTGCCGGCGGGGCGTAGGCCGGCGGCGCCGGGACGTCGTCGGCGCCGGCCAGGTCGATGCCGAGGTGGATCGCCGACTTCTCGACCTGGCGCGCGGCGGCGGCGCTCATGACGTCGGCATCGTCCGGATCCAGGCCGCACAGCATGCAGGCTTCGATCACCAGCGCCAGGTCGTCGGCATGGTAGGCCAGCACGTGGGCGGTGCGCAGGATGCGGATCAAGGGGTGGCTGGACTCCAGGCGCGCGCTCGGCTCATGGTGGTAGAGCACGGAATCGGCCAGGAAGGAATCGAGCTGCCAGCGTTCGATCAGCCAGGCGCCGGCTTCGGTATGCGTGATCTGCAGCGTGCGCTGCTCGACCGCGCACAGGTCTTCGTCGTCGCGCGCGGTGAAATTGAAGGCGTATTCCCTGGGCGCCGCCGCCAGCAGCGCCAGCCGGCCGACGTTGTGCAGCAGGCCGGCCAGGTAGGCTTCCTCGGGCTGGCCGTACGCCATGCGGCGCGCGATCTCGCGCGCCAGCACGGCCGTGGCCAGCGAATGCTTCCAGAACCCGCGCAGGTCGGTGGCGCCGGAATTCGGGAAACTGTTGAAGGTCTGGAATACCGAATCGCTGATGACCAGGATCTTGATCATGTCGGTGCCGAGCGTCGCCATCGCCTGCTCGAGGCTGGCCTGGCGCCCGCCGCGGTGGTAGGCCGAGCTGTGGGCAACGGTCAGGATCTTGCCGGTCATGCCGGCATCGGTGGCGACCAGCGCGGCCAGTTCTGCCATCCCCAGGTCGTCCGCCTGCAGATGCGCGAGCAGCTTGACGAGGATCTGCGGCATGGCCGGCAGTCTCGCGATCAGCAGACGATTGCGGATATCCTGGTCAGATTGTAAGGTTTCAAGCACGGCCGCTGCGGGGTCTGGGTGGGGTGACAGCTTTCTTGTGAAAACTGCTGCCACAGAGTGTGTTTGTTCAGTCTTATAAAAAGAGCATATTTAGTAACTCTTTTTATGACATTAATCACTCATCTTAGCATATATACATTTCTGCTCGGGAACAACAGTTTCTGGGCAAAGTGATGCTTTTTAGAGTCAAAACTCCACGATTGTGTATTGAGTTAGCACAAAGAATTCGCACAAATTCACGAATTGTCAGGGAATTATCTTGACGCGGCGGTAGTGGCGCGAAATCATCCAGCAGGCCAGCGAAGCCAGCGCGAAACCGGCCTGGCCCAGCGCCATCGCCAGCACCGAATGGGTCAGCGCCGGCGCGATGATGCCCGCCACCAGCGCCCCCATCAGGGTCGTGACGAAGGACTGGCAGGACGCCACCGTGCCGCGGATGTGCGGGAACAGGTCGAGCGCCAGCAGCGTCGCGCTGGGATTGATGATCGAGCTGCCGAAGTTATAGAAGAACATCGGCAGCACCGTCCACGGCAGCGCCGGCGGCAGGAAGGCGTGGTAACTCACGCTGAAGACGACCGCGGCCAGCATGAAGGCATAGCCGATGCCGATCTGGCGCGAGAAATGCATCTTGCCCGCCAGGCGGTTGGCCGCCAGCGCGCCCAGGAAGATGCCGCCCACCGCCGGCACGAACAGCCAGGCGAAGTCCGCCGGTCCCAGGTGCAGGTGCACCGGCAGCAGCACCGGCGCGCCGGCGATGAACAGGAACATGCCGCCGAAGTTGAAGGCGACCACGCCCGACTTCATCTGGAACAGCACCGAGCTGAAGATATCCCAGTAGCTCTTTGCCAGGAAACGCGGATTGAAGGGCTGGCGCCGCTCGGGCGGCATGGTCTCGGGCAGGTGCTGCCAGCACACCCACCACAGGCCCACGCTGAAGATCAGCAGGCCCAGGAAGATGGCGCGCCAGTCGAACAGGGTCACGACCCAGCCGCCCAGCACCGGCGCGATCGCCGGCGCGATCGAGAAGATCATCGTCACCATCGACAGCAGGCGCGCCGCCGGCGCATCCGAATACAGGTCGCGGATGATGGCGCGCCCGACCACGACCCCGGCCCCGGCCGAGATGCCCTGCATGATGCGGAAGATCCACAGGTAGTGCACCGAATGGGCCGACGCGCAGCCCAGGGTGCCGACCGCGAACACGATCAGCCCGACCAGCACCACGTTGCGGCGTCCGAAGGCGTCCGACAGCGCGCCGTGCCACAGCGACATGACGGCGAAGGCCAGCATGTAGGCGGTGAGCGTCTGCTGGACCTCGAGCGAGGTCGCGTGCAGGCTGGCCTGGATATTCGGGAAAGCCGGCAGGTAGGCGTCCACCGAGAAGGGTCCCAGCATCGCCAGTGCGGCCAGCAGCGCTGCCAGGCCGCCGGCGGTCAGCATCGTGACCTTGTGCGGCTCGGGCAGCGGCACCGGGATGACCGGGTCCTTGGGCAGGTTGTCTGGTTCGGGTTCGGGCAGCATGGGCTTTTATTGTTGGGCGGGTTTGGCGTCGGGCTTGGCCTGGTCGGGCTTGGCTGCGTCGCGGCGGTTGAAGCCGGCCACCATGTCGAAGCGGAACAGGCGGCATTCGAGCGCGCCGTTGAAGAACGGGGTCTTGCGCGATTCCTTCAGGCGCAGCAGCTTGGGCAGGCCGAGATCCGCGGTGAACAGGTACACGGTCCAGCCGGCGAAGCGCTGCTTGAGCGTGGTACTGAGGGCCTGGTAGAAGCCGGCCGCCATCTCGTCCTGCGGGATGGTGGAGTCGCCGCGCACGCCGATGCGCTCGCCGTACGGCGGGTTCGTCACCAGGAGGCCCGGCGTGCCGGTGGGCGGCTGCACCTGCTGCGCCTCGATCTGCTTGAGCGGCACCTCGAACAGGATGCCGGCCGAGCGCAGGTTATGGCGCGTCATCGCTACCATGTCGCCCGAGATGTCGGAGCCGAACAGGGTCGGCTCGCTCGGCAGCGGATTCGGCTTGATCGCCGTCTTCATCGCCTGCCAGGCCTTGTTGTCGAAGTTGTTGAATTTTTCGAAGGCGAAGCGGCGGCGCGCGCCCGGCGGGATGCCCTGCACCATCTGGGCCGCCTCGATCAGGATCGTGCCCGAGCCGCACATCGGGTCGAACAGCGGCACGCCCGGCTTCCAGCCGGCCACGCGCAGCAGGCCCGCGGCCAGGTTCTCGCGCAGCGGCGCGTCGCCCGTCTCCTCGCGCCAGCCGCGCTTGAACAGCGCCTCGCCCGAGGTGTCCAGGTAGATCGTGAAGTTGCGCTGGTCGAGGAAGCCGACGATGCGCATGTCCGGCTCGCGCGTGTCGACCGACGGACGCTTGTTGAACTGGTCGCGGAAGCGGTCGCAGATGGCGTCCTTGATCTTCAGCGTCGTGAATTCCAGGCTCGTGAGCGGCGACTTGATGGCCGTGATGTCGACGCGGATGGTCTGGTCGTAGCCGAACCAGTCTTCCCAGGGCTGCTCGAGCACCAGGTCGTAGATGTCGTTCTCGTTGGCGTAGGTGCGGTTGGCCATGCGCATGAGCACGCGCGAGGCGATGCGCGAATGCAGGTTGATGCGGTAGGCATCCTGCATGCTGCCCGAGCAGTGCACGCCGCCGGGGACCTGGTTGTGGACCTTGAGCGTGCTGCTTTGGGTGGTTTGCGCGATCTCGGCGAGTTCGTCGGCGAGGGCTTGTTCCATGCCGCGCGGGCAGGGGCAAAAGTAGGAAGTCATCAGGGGTACCTTTTGTCCGTTGTTTACAAAATAGAAGCGGCCGGGTCAGCCGGCCGCGGTGAATCGCGTCGCCCCCGCGCAGGCGGGGGTCCAAGTTTGCGGCTGTACCACGAACCTGGATTCCCGCCTGCGCGGGAATGACGAGCTAACTAAAACGGTTTTACAACGACCAGGATCACGATCGCGATCAGCAGCAGCACGGGCACTTCATTGAACACGCGGAACCACTTGTGGCTGCGCGTGTTCACGCCGCGCTCGAACTTTTTCAGCAGCGATCCGCAGGCGTGATGGTAGCCGATCACCAGGATCACGAGCGCCAGTTTCGCATGCAGCCAGCCGCCGCGGATGCCGTAACCCAGCCACAGCCAGATGCCCAGCAACAGCGCCGGCACGGCCAGCATCGTGGTGAAGCGCAGCAGGCGGCGCGCCATGCCGAGCAGGCGCTCGAGCGCGGCGGGGTTGGTTTCCTGGGCCAGGTTCACGTAGATGCGCGGCAGGTAGAACAGGCCGGCGAACCAGGAGGCGATGAAGACGATGTGGAAGGCTTTGATCCAGAGGTACATTTTATTCCTTGAGGGTCGGAGCCCGGTTCACGCGGGTGGGCTCTGACCCCAACTGATCATGATTTTGTTAGTTGCGAATTTCACCGTGGCCGAACACCACGTATTTCAACGAGGTCAGCCCTTCCAGCCCCACCGGTCCGCGCGCGTGCAGCTTGTCGTTCGAGATGCCGATCTCCGCCCCCAGGCCGTATTCGAAGCCGTCGGCGAAGCGGGTCGAGGCGTTGACCATCACCGAGGCCGAGTCGACCTCGCGCAGGAAGCGCATGGCGTCGCTGTAGTCTTCGGTGACGATGGCGTCGGTGTGCTTCGACGAATACGTGTTGATATGCTCGATGGCCGCGTCGATGCCGTCGACGATTTTCACCGCCAGGATCGGGGCCAGGTATTCGGTGCGCCAGTCTTCCTCGCTGGCGGCGGCCAGGTGCGGGTAGCCCTGCAGGATGGCCAGCGCTTCCGGATCGGCGCGCAGCTCGACCTCTTTCGCCGCATACAGTTCGGCCAGCCGCGGCAGGATGCTTGGGGCGATGGCGCGCGCCACCAGCAGCGTTTCCATCGTGTTGCAGGTGCCGTAGCGGTGGGTCTTGGCGTTCATCGCGATCGGCAAGGCTTTTTCGATGTCGGCTTTGGCGTCGATGTAGACGTGGCAGATGCCGTCCAGGTGCTTGATCATCGGCACCGTGGCTTCCTGCATCAGGCGCGCGATCAGGCCCTTGCCGCCACGCGGGACGATCACGTCCACGTAGTCCGGCATCGTGATCAATGTGCCGACGGCGGCGCGGTCGGTCGTGTCGACCACCTGCACGCCGTGTTCGGGCAGGCCGGCACCGCGCAGGCCCTCGGCCACCAGCAGCGCCAGCGCGCGGTTGCAGTGGATCGCCTCGGAGCCGCCGCGCAGGATGGCGGCGTTGCCGCTCTTGATGCACAGGCCGGCCGCATCCACGGTCACGTTCGGACGCGCCTCGTAGATGATGCCGATCACGCCCAGCGGCACGCGCATCTGCCCGACCTGGATGCCGCTCGGGCGGAATTTCATGTTCGAGATTTCGCCGATCGGATCGGGCAGCGCGACGATCTGGCGCAGGCCCTCGACCATGGTGGCGATGGCTTTGTCCGACAGTGCCAGGCGGTCCAGCAGGGCCGGCGCCAGGCCGTTCTCGCGGGCGGCGGCCAGGTCGCGCGCGTTGGCCTCGACCAGGGCCGCTGCGTCGCGCTCGATCGCATCGGCGATCAGGAGCAGCGCGCGGTTGCGGGTGGCGCTGTCGGCGCGCGCCATCGCGCGCGAAGCGCCGCGTGCCTGGCGGCCGATCGTGTGCATGTATTCAGTGATGTCCATCTGCGTCTTCCTCATGAAGCTACCCGCAACGCCAGCTGCAGCATCGCGTCCCAGGCGTCGCCCGCGAACTGCTTCGCGCGCAAGCCCTTGACCATCTTGTCGACCTGCGCCGCCTGCTGCAGCGCCGCTTCCAGCACCGGCAGGGAGATCCTGCGCAGCGCCGGTTCCATCATGCGTTCGCGCGGCCCCCAGATGCGGTACTCCTTCATCAAGGCGCCCAGCGGCCTGCCCTGCGCCATCCCGGCTTTCAATTTCAGCAGCGTACGGATCTCTTCCGAGACCGCCCACAGCACCAGCGGCAGCGCCTCGCCCTCGCCTTTCAGGCCTTCCAGCATGCGCACCAGGCGCGCCGGATCGCCGGCCAGCATCGCTTCGGACAGCTTGAACACGTCGTAGCGCGCCACGTTCAGCACGGCGTCGATCACCTGGTCGTGGGTCAGCTTGCCCGGCGGGTGGAGCAGGCCCAGTTTCTGGATTTCCTGGTGCGCCGCCAGCAGGTTGCCCTCGACCCGGTCGGCGATGAAGTCCAGGCTCTGGCGCTCGGCGCTCTGGCCCTGGCTGGAGAGGCGCATCCCGATCCAGCCCGGCAGCTGGGGACGTTCCACGTTGGGGATCTCGATGTAGACCGCGGCCTGCTGCAGGCCCGCGACCCAGGCCGCCTTGGCGGTCTGCCAGTCCAGCTTGGGCAGCGTGACCAGGGTCAGGTTGTCGGGATTGAGGTCCTTCGCGTAGTTTTGCAGGGCCGCGCTGCCATCCTTGCCCGGCTTGCCGCCGGGGATGCGCAGCTCGATCAGCTTCTTGTCGCCAAACAGCGACAGGGCCTGGTTCGCCGCCAGCAGCTCGCCCCACTTGAAGTTGCGCTCGACCGTGAGCACGTCGCGCTCGGAATAGCCTTGCGCGCGCGCCGCGCGGCGGATCTTGTCCGCCGCTTCCAGCGCCAGCAGGTGTTCGTCGCTGGTGATCACGTACAGGGGCGCGAGCCCCTTGGCGAGGTGCCCGTCGAGCGCCTCAGGCCGCAACTGCATGGCGCATCCTCACTTCGCGGCCGCGATCTTCAGGCCCGCCAGGCGGCGCATGATCTGCTGCACCAGGTCGGCCTGCATGTCGCGGTACAGCAGCGCTTCCTCGGATTCCTTGGCCAGCACCTGGGTTTCGTCGAAAGCCATGTTCCGGCGCAGCGAGATCTCGGTCGCCGGCAGCAGTTCGACGCCTTTCGGGTCGCGCACCGCGAACGACAGCGTGTAGGTCAGCAGGTATTCGCGCACGCGGCCCAGGGCGTTCAGCGACAGGATCGCCTTGCCGCGGTTTTCGCCCAGCAGCACCAGCTGCGCCTCGGCGGCGGCCGGCGTGTCGGCGATGGCCACCTTCCCCGCGCGCAGGTTGCGCTTGAGTTCCGTGCCGAGCGCCGAGTTGTCCGGGAAGCCGACGTAGATGCTGCTGAACGGCATCGTATAGCTGCCGTTCGAACCGCGCAGCTGGAAGCCGCAGCCCGGCAGCGCGCTGGCGACCGCCAGCCCCACGGCCGCGCGCAGGACCATCCTTCTTTTCATGGAGGAGATGGCCATGCTTACACCACGATGTTGATCAGTTTGCCGGGCACGACGATGACCTTCTTTGGCGTGCCTTCGACGAACTTCTGGGCCGCTTCCGAGGCCAGCGCGGCGGCTTCGATGGCGGCCTTGTCGGCGGCCTTCGGCACCTTGACCGAACCGCGCAGCTTGCCGTTCACCTGGATCATCAGTTCGATCTCGGACTGTTCCAGCGCGGCCGGGTCGACTTCCGGCCACTGGACGTTCAGGATGTCGCCGTAGGCCGTGGCATAGCCCAGCTCCTGCCACAGCGCGTGGGTGATGTGCGGGGCGACCGGGTTCAGCATGCGCAGGAAGATCGACAGGCCTTCGGTGATGACCGCGTCGCTGGCGCCGCCGTCGGCCAGCTTGGCCGACTCCAGGGTATTGAGCATCTTCATGCAGGCCGACACCACGGTGTTGTACTGGATACGCTTGAAGTCGTAGTCCGCCTGCTGCAGGATCTTGTGCACTTCGCGGCGCAGCGCCTTCTGGTCCTCGTCCAGGGTGCCTTGCTGCTGGACCGCCAGCGCCGCCGCGACACGCTCGCGCTGTGCGTAGGCGAAGGCCCAGACGCGTCGCAGGAAGCGGCTCGCGCCTTCCACACCCGACTCCGACCATTCCAGCGTCTGTTCCGGCGGCGCCGCGAACATGGTGAACAGGCGGGCGGTATCCGCGCCGTACTGCTCGATCTGGGCTTGCGGGTCGATGCCGTTGTTCTTCGACTTCGACATCTTCTCGGTGCCGCCGATGATGACCGGGGCGCCATCCAGCTTCGAGGCGGCGGCCTGCGGACGGCCGCGGTCGTCGAACACCAGGTCGACGTCGGCCGGGTTGAACCAGGTCTTCTTGCCCGATTCGTCTTCACGGTAATAAGTCTCGTTGAGCACCATGCCCTGCGTCAGCAGGTTGACGAAGGGCTCGTCGAACTTGACCAGGCCGAAGTCGCGCATGACCTTGGTCCAGAAGCGCGCGTACAGCAGGTGCAGCACGGCGTGCTCGATGCCGCCGATGTACTGGTCCATCGGCATCCAGTAATCGTTGCGGGCCGGGTCGACCATGGCGTCGTTCGAACCCGGCGAGGTATAGCGCATGTAGTACCAGGACGAGTCGATGAAGGTGTCCATGGTGTCGGTCTCGCGGCGCGCCGGCGCGCCGCAGCACGGGCAATCCACCTTCAGGAAGGCTTCGTGCTTCTTGAGCGGGTTGCCGCTGCCGTCCGGGACGCAATCTTCCGGCAGCACGACCGGCAGGTCCTTTTCCGGAACCGGCACGGCGCCGCACTTCTCGCAGTGGATGATCGGGATCGGCGTGCCCCAGTAGCGCTGGCGCGAAATGCCCCAGTCGCGCAGGCGGAAGGTGACCTTCTTGTCGCCCAGGCCCTGGGCGGCCAGGTCGCCGGCCACCGCGTGCACGGCGGCGATGTAGTCCAGGCCGTCGTACTTGCCGGAGTTGACGATCTCGATGCCTTCCTTGGCACCGTACCATTCCTGCCAGCCGTCCAGCGAGAAGTCCTGGCCTTTTGTTTCGTCACTGAGCTTCACCACCTGCTTGATCGGCAAGTCGTATTTTTTCGCGAACGCGAAGTCGCGCTCGTCGTGGCCCGGCACGCCCATCACGGCGCCGTCGCCGTAGGTCATCAAGACGTAGTTGCCGACCCAGACCGGCACTTCCTCGCCGGTGATCGGGTGGATGACGGTCAGGCCGGTCGGCATGCCCTTCTTTTCCATCGTCGCCATGTCGGCTTCGATCACGGAACCCTGCTTGCACTCGGCGATGAAGGCCTGCAGTTCCGGATTGTTTTTGGCCGCCTGCGCCGCCAGCGGGTGCTCGGCGGCGACCGCGCAGAAGGTCACGCCCATGATGGTGTCGGCGCGGGTGGTGAAGACGTAGAGCCTGCCCTCGTTGATCGGCTCACCGCTCTCGTCGGTGATCACGTGCGGGAAGGCGAAGCGCACGCCGGTCGACTTGCCGATCCAGTTGGCCTGCATGATGCGCACGCGCTCCGGCCAGCCCGGCAGCTTGTTGTCGACGTAGTCCAGCAATTCCTCGGCGTAGTCCGTGATGCGCGCGTAGTACATCGGGATCTCGCGCTTTTCGACGATCGCGCCCGAGCGCCAGCCGCGGCCGTCCACCACCTGCTCGTTCGCCAGCACGGTCTGGTCGACCGGGTCCCAGTTCACGGTACCGGTCTTCTGGTAGATGATGCCCTTCTCGAGCATTTTCAGGAACATCCACTGGTTCCACTTGTAGTAGTCCGGCTTGCAGGCAGTCATCTCGCGCGACCAGTCGATGGCCAGGCCCATCGACTCCATCTGGCCGCGCATGTGGGCGATGTTCGAATAAGTCCACTCCGCGGGCGGCACGTTGTTGGCCATCGCCGCGTTCTCGGCCGGCATGCCGAAGGCGTCCCAGCCCATCGGCATCAGCACGTTGTAGCCGTTCATCCGCAGGTAGCGGTACATCACGTCGTTGATCGTATAGTTGCGCACGTGACCCATGTGCAGCTTGCCCGACGGGTAAGGCAGCATCGAGCAGGCGTAATACTTGCCTTTTGGGAAACGCGGGTCGTTTTCGACCGCTTTATAGGCGTCGATCGACTTCCAGTAGGCCTGGGCGGCCTGTTCGACTTCGGCTGGACTATATTTATCTTGCATGATGTTCTGCGGACTAATAGGAGGTGAGCAGAACATTATACTGGTTCATCTGGCCAGCGGCGCGGCCAGGAACCGGGGGATTCAGCGCAATTCGAGTTCCAGCGCCGGCTTTTCGCCGTAGTCCTCGTAGCGCTCGTTGATGCCGATGATGCAGAAGGCCATCTCTTCCAGCACGTCCTCGGCGCGTTCGCGCATGGCGTCCGAATGGGTGACGACGATGTGCAGGGTTTCATCTTCCTTGAGGCGGATGCTGCTCATGCCGTCCTCGTCGCGCAGGTAGCTGAGGCAATCGACCCAGGAATCCATGGTGTGCGGATAGGAATCCGGGAAGCCGAAAGCGCGCTGGCTCTCGGCGTGGAAGCTTTCTGCGTCGACGATCGCGGCGCCGTTCAGTTCGACGGTGGCCATGGTGGTGCTCCTTGTTTCTCTATATGAGTACGGCGTGGCGGACGTGCCCAAAATGAAACACCCGCCGTCCCGGACAGTATGCCAGCAGATTGCCGGTCAAGCCGTCCAGTTCGGCGGGCGTCGCGCGCGGCGCGTGGGCGTCAGGCTTTCAGTCCCAATACGTCCTGCATGTCGTACAGGCCGGTCGGCTTGTCGGCCAGGTAGCGCGCGGCGCGCAGCGAGCCCTGGGCGTAGCTGACGCGGCTGCTCGACTTGTGGCTGATCTCGATGCGCTCGCCGGTGCCGGCGAACAGGACCGTGTGGTCACCCACGATGTCGCCGCCGCGCACGGTGGCAAAGCCGATCGTGGACGGGTCGCGCTCGCCGGTCACGCCTTCGCGGCCGTAGACGGCGCATTCTTTCAAATCGCGGCCCAGCGCGTCGGCGATGACTTCGCCCATCTTCAGCGCGGTGCCGGACGGGGCGTCGACCTTGTGGCGGTGGTGGGCTTCGATGATCTCGATGTCGTAGCCTTCCGAGAAGTTCTTCGCAGCCATTTCCAGCAGCTTCAGCGTGACGTTCACGCCGATGCTCATGTTGGGGGCGAACACGACCGCGGTCTTCTCGCCGGCGGCGCGGATCGCGGCCTTGCCGGCGTCATCGAAACCGGTGGTGCCGATGATGACCTTGATGCCCTTTTCAGCGCAGACTTCCAGGTGGCGCAGCGTGCCTTCCGGACGGGTGAAGTCGATCAGGTAGTCGGCGTCCGCCAGGCCCTTGTCCAGGTCGGACTGGATCACGATGCCGGTCAGCTGGCCCGAAAAGGCGCCTGCATCGGACCCGATGAAGGGGGAACCCTCGCGGTCGAGCGCGCCGGACAGCACGGCGTCCGGCGCCGCGGCGATCGCCTCGATCAGCATGCGCCCCATGCGGCCACTGGCGCCGGCAACGGCGATTTTCAATTGACTCATTTCTTTACTCACTGACTGACTTCAGTCGCCCTTGTTGGTCTTGGCCTGCTTGGCCTTGATTTCGTCGATGTCTTCGTCCGCGCTCTTGGTGACGTACTTCGAGATACCGATCAGGCGGTTGATGTAGTCACGCTCGCTCGGCAGGTTGCCGCCGTCGATGCGGGCCAGCTTGTCATCCTGAAAATACACGGTGACGCGGCTGGTGGTCAGCTCGCCGTTGCCGCGCGCCAGGTAGAACGGATAGTCCCAGCGGTCGGCGTGGAAGGCGTCGGTCAGCAGCGGAGTGCCGAGGATAAATTTAACCTGGTCGCGGGTCTGGCCGGTCTTCAACTGGTTCAGCATTTCCTGGGACACGAAGTTGCCCTGCTGGATGTCCGGACGGTAAGGCGAGAACACCCACAGGAATTTCTGCAGCTTGGTGACCTGCGTGGTCTGCGCGCCGGCGTTCGCGACGGCCGCGCTCTTGTCGGCATCGGCGGCGACCGCGCCCGGCGCGGTGCTCACCGGAGCGGCCGGCTTGGTCTGGTTCCGCCAGGACGCGCAGCCGGACACCAGCAGCGCCGTGCAGGCGACGCCGGCCACGAGCGCTGCACGCGCGTGGAAACGATGGAAAACGGCATTCTTGATGCGCATATCTAACCCCAAAACAGTGAGCCAAAGCTCATAAAGCAGGCTTCAAACGATCGAGCGGGAGCTCCGAAAACGCTATATCATAAAGCACTCCGCCCATATCCGAGTAACAAAACATGAGCAACAACCCAACCGACCTGAAGGCCAGCGGCCTGAAAGCGACTTTGCCGCGCCTGAAAATCCTCGAGATTTTCCAGAACAGCGCGGTGCGGCACCTGACGGCGGAAGACGTCTACAAAACCCTCCTGAACGAGAACATGGACGTCGGCCTGGCCACCGTCTACCGCGTCCTGACCCAGTTTGAACAGGCTGGACTGCTGAACCGCAACCATTTTGAAACCGGCAAGGCCATCTACGAGCTGAACGCCGGTTCGCACCACGACCACCTGGTCTGCCTCGACTGCGGCCACGTGGAAGAGTTCTACGACGAGGAAATCGAAAGCCGCCAGCAAAAGATCGCGCTGGAACGCGGCTTCAAGATCGCCGAGCACGCGCTGGCGATCTACGGCAACTGCGTCAAGACGGATTGCCCGCACCGTCACTGAGATCCACCCCGGCCGCGCCCTTGCGGCCGGCCTGCCATCCTATCTTCCAGCCAGCCCTGTCCGCTTGTCGGCCGTGGCAATCACCTTGTTCACCGCCGCGACCACCAGTTCCGGCTGTTCCTGCTGGATGCCGTGGCCACTCTTGTCCGTCACTACCTGGCTGCCGTTGCTGAACTGGCGCAGGAAATCGGCGTGCAGATCGCGCTTGATGGCGACCGCTTGCGGCGTCTGCAGGAAAAATTCCGGCTTCTCGACCTGCTCCACCGAGGTCAGCACCACCACCGGCACGTCCGGCAGCTTGCCCGCGACCGGGAAGCTACCGCTGTCGAGCACCGGTTGCAGCAAAGCCAGTTCAGGCTGGAATTTGGGCGGCACGATGGCGGCGAACTGCTTGTCGTCGGCCGCGGCGCGCGCGGCGTCGAGCTTGCGCAGTGCAGGGTTGAAGCGTTCGTCGGCTGGGTCTACCAGTACCATGCCGGCTACCCATTCCGGATGACGTACTGCAAACGCGCGCGCCAGCATCCCGCCATAAGAATGGCCGACCAGGATAAATGGCGGGCTCAGCTTTGCGGCCGCCACCAGCTGGTCGAGTTCCAGGCTGCTCTGCAGCAAAGTGCGTGGTTCCGGGCGCGGATCCGACGTGCCATGGCCGGCGCGAGAATAGGCGACGGCACGCGCGCCTTTGGCCACTTCCGGCAGCACCTTGCGCCAGGTCCCCATGCCGGTGCCGAAGCCCGACTCGAAGATCACGGTGTAGCGGCCGCTGCCGGCGCTCGTCATCTGCACCTGGTAATTGCCGACAGCGATACGATCGGCCGCCGTCGCGGTGGACGGCGCGGACTGGGCGCAAACCAGGCCGGTGCCGAAAACAAGGGTGGCGGCAAGCAGGCCGCGGGTCAGTCGATGCATGGCATGTCCTCGCTGGCGCGCACAGGTGCGCAATGTCCTCAATGTAACAGGACAGGCGAAAAAAAATACCAAATGCATATTAAATTTTCCTGGCAGCAGCGCGCCAGGACGGTTCAGGAATGGCTGAGCGCGTTCGACAGCAGCTTGGCCGTGATGTCGACGATCGGGATCACGCGTTCATACGCCATGCGGGTCGGCCCGATCACGCCCAGCGTACCGACGATCTTGCCGTTGACTTCATAAGGCGCGGTGACCACGCTCATCTCGTCCATCGGCACCAGCTTGGATTCGCCGCCGATGAAGATCTGCACGCCGCCGGCCTTGCTGGACACGTCCAGCAGCTGCATCAGCCCGGTCCTCTGCTCGAACATCTCGAACATCTGGCGCAGCGAGCTCATGTTGGACGACAGGTCGGACACCGACAGCAGGTTGCGTTCGCCGGCGATGACCATGTCGTCGCCTTCCTGCATCGCTTCGCTGCCGGCCTCGACCGCCGCCTGCATGAGGCGCCCCATGTCGTCGCGCAGCTGGCGCAATTCCCCGGTCAGGCGCGCACGCACCTGGTCGAAGGACAGGCCGGCGAAATTCTGGTTCAGGTAGTTGGCGGACTGGGTCAGCTGGGACGGGCTGTAGTCGACATCGGTCAGCAGCAGGCGGTTCTGGACGTCGCCGCGCGGATCGACGATGACCAGCAGGATGCGTTTTTCGGACAAGCGCAGGAATTCGATCTGCTGGAACGCCGACTCGCGCCGCGGGCTCTGCACCACGCCTGCGAACTGCGACAGCGAGGACAGCATCTGGGCCGCGTTGGCGATCACCTTCTGCGGCTGGTGCGCGGGCAGGCGCATGCCGGCCTCGACGGCGTGCTCGTCGATGTGCTGGACGGTCAGGAGCGTGTCGACGAAGATGCGGTAGCCGCGCGGCGTCGGCACCCGGCCGGCCGAGGTGTGCGGACTGGCGACGTAGCCCATCTCCTCGAGGTCGGCCATGATGTTGCGGATGGTGGCCGGAGAAACGTCCAGCCCGGAAATCTTCGACAGCGCGCGTGAACCGACCGGCTGGCCGTCGGCGATGTAACGCTCCACCAGGGCCTTCAGCAGGGTTTGTGCACGGTTATCGAGTTGCATAATCCAAACAATGCGGACGGCGTCCGCTTTTCATGTCATCCAATTATCATTATGCCCGTTCGGGCGGCGGAGGGGGCTTTATCCGCCCTCGCGGGCGTGCTCCTGCTTGAGCCAGTCGAGCAGCTCGTCAAAATCCTTCACGATCGCATCGGGCACCACGCCGTGTTCCAGGTGCCTGCTTGATCCGGTGCGGTTCATCCAGACCGCGCGCAGGCCGGCGCGCTGGGCGCCCTGCACGTCGAGCAGCACGTCGTCGCCGACGTAGACGGCATCCCCGGGCGCCACGTCCAGCAGGCGGCAGGCTTCCAGGAAGATCGCCGTGTCCGGCTTGGCCACGCCCAGCTGGTGCGCCGCCACCGACACCTTGAAGTGATGCGACAGGCCGATCGCCGCCAGGTCCGCATTGCCGTTCGAGATCGAGCCGACGATGCACAGCTCTTTCAGGCGCTCCAGGCCGGGCAGCACGTCTTCGTAGGGCCGGACGGCGTTACGCGCCGCGAAAAACTGCTCCATCGCCAGTTCCACCTTGGCGGCCTCCTCGCCCGCTTCCTCGAATGCGGCGTGCAGGCCGGCGCGACGCAGCTTGCCAAGGTCGAGATGGAATGCCGGCTCGCGCGCCAGCAGTTCCAGGCGTGCCTGGCGCAGGCTGTCGATGGTGAAGCGCTCGGTCACGCGCGGCGCGTGTTCACGCAGCCAGGCGAACAGGATTTGCTCGGCTTGCAGGATTACGGGTGCGATTGGCCACAAAGTGTCGTCCAGATCGAACAGGATGGCTTTCGGCCAGGCGCTGCGGGTCGTCATGCTGGGGTGGATGCGGGGTGGATGCTGGCAGAATGGAAAAGAGGCGATTCAAGCATAACGAGGCTGCCAGTGAAATGCAATGCCGCGCCGGCGTTACACCATGATACAAAGTCGAATGCATGGCAAATGCGGCCAGGGCTTGGCAAATGCACTAAAATGATGGGCATTTTTGTACTCAGCGGTGGCGGCGTTCTTGTTGGCGCGCTGAATCCTGTTCCATATTTGGAGATGTCATGAAAAGTTCGATCAAGCGTGCCGGCGTGACGCTGGCATGCGCGCTGGGCCTGGCCGCCTGCGGCGGCGGGGACGGCGATCTGTACCTCACCGGCCAGTTGTACAACGTCACGGCGGACGGCATGGTACTGCAAAACAACGGTGGCGACGATTTGACCATCGTGAAAAACCAGACCGACTTCCAGTTCGCAAACCGCGTCTCGACCGACGACCAGTTCAACGTCACCGTCAAGACCCCGCCCAGGAATTCGAGCGGCTGCGAGGTGTTCAACGGCAAGGCGCGCGCCAACTATTACACCATCGCCCAGATCCGCATCAGCTGCACCATCCGTACCCACGAACTGACGGTCGCGATCAACGGCCTGAAGCCGACCAGCAGCGGCCTGATCCTCGTGAACGGTTCGGACAAGCAGGAAGTGCCGGCGGGCGCGCAAACTTCGCAGAAGATGGCCAAAGTCTATGAAGATGCGCCCTACGGCATCACGGTCTTCCAGAATCCGACTGACGCGGCGACCGGCGCCAAGCAGACCTGCACGGTCAGCGGCGGCGACACCGGCAGCGGTAGCGGCACCATGAAAGATGTCGACGTGAACGGCACAGTGGTCGTGACCTGCGTTTAATCAAGGAGAGACCACATGAAATTTTCTTTCGCGCGTAGCGCGATCGCCCTGGCCGCAACGCTGACCCTGGCCTCCTGCGGCGGCGGCAAGGCCACCTTCCCGATCAACGTCAACGTCCTCGGTGTCGTCTATCCTGGCCTGGTACTCACTACCAACGGCCAGAACCTGACGATCAATCCGCCCGCCAAGGCGGGCGATCCGGTGAATACCGTGTTCCCGAACCAGATCGAGTACGGCGAGACCTATGGCGTGCTGCCGAGCCAGAACCCCAAACACCAGACCTGCGAGCCAAACTCAAATTATCCGGACAACCTGCCGATCTCCGGCACGGCCGGCCAGTTGGCGAAGATCCAGATCAATTATGTCTGCAGCATCAAGGCCTATCCGCTGACGGGCGTCGTGAATGGCCTGAAGTCGGACGGTCTGGTACTGACCAACGGCAGCAACGGCTCGATCCCCGTCCCGAAGGCCGTCGATACCAGCAACGTGGCGACGGGCGCCCAAGTCAAGTTCGCCATGAACCCGGTGCTGTACAACAATACCTATGGCGTGACCGTACTGACCCAGCCGACCGGCCAGACCTGCACTGTCGCCAATGGCGTCGGCACGATGAACGATGCGGCGGAAGCGGCGAATCCGCAAGGCGTCAACAACCTCGTGGTGACCTGCCAGTAAGCCGATTTGACAGGACCAGGAGACATCAAGGAAGCTTATATCAACTATTCCAAACAAAAATTGGATTGATATGCTGTGATGCAGCATAATGCTTCTGTCTCCTCCAACTCTCCTCAGAAAGAATTGGATTTAAGCCCGCCTCAACAGCGGGCTTTTTTTTTGCTCTGGCCAACCCGAATGGCGTGGCACCGCAAAAAAAGGCGCTGTTCGCATCAAGTGTGGAAAACGCCGATCGCCGCCCTGAGCAGCGCGTCTGGAGTGCCGATACGTTGTCCGTCGATCGCCCAGCGCCAGCCGAGGTAATTGCCGAGGTAGCGGCTGGCCACGCCACAGAAGGGGCGCAGCCAGTCGCGCAGCCGGCCGTGATAGGCATTGACGTTTTGCACATGAATAGCGCAACGTGCCCGGATGCCGGCGGCAAGGTTCACGGCCTCGTGCGTAATCCCGGCACCCCGGGCGAAGCTTCGGTAGGCGGCATGCGCATCGGTCACCAGCAGCACGTCGCGTTCCAGTCGCGGCAGTAGATGCTGGTCGAGCTGGCGGCGCGTGACGGGGCCCTTGCCCGGGACCCAGTCGAGCGTCTGCCCGGTGCGGTCACGCGCGACCAGGATGCACATCTGTTCATTTGAAATCCTGCGTTTTGTCGCTTTGCCGCCGCGTTTGCGTGGTGGACGATCCAGTTTGCGTGAACCCTTGTGGGATTCGAGCACATACATCTCGTCGGCTTCGGCGATGCCGGCCAGGCATTGCGGACGGTCCTCCTTGGTCAGTGTCAGGAAGCGGTGGCGCCAGCGGAAGCTGGTGGTGCTGGCTACACCGAGATCGGAGGCAGTGCGGCGCACGCTGCGCGAGTCGAGCATGTGGGCCAGGTAGTCGAGCCAATGCTGCTTGTGGCGTAGTCGCGCGAGCGGGGTGCCCGTCAGTGCGTTGCAGGTGCGGC
>CAJYQM010000107.1 GCA_913777025.1 uncultured Massilia sp.
CTTTCGGTCAGCTCCAGCTCCAGGCAATCCGGCGCCAGGCCGGTATCGCGCAGCGCGGCCTCGATGCCCGGCAACAGGTCCGGCGCGCCGAACTGGCGCGCCGACAGGTTCACCGCCACCCGCAGCTTGCCCAGGCCGGCATCCTGCCAGGCCTTGTTCTGGGCGCAGGCGGTACGCATCACCCAGGCGCCGATCGGGACGATCAGGCCGGTGTCCTCGGCAATGCCGATGAAGCGCACCGGGGGCACCATGCCCAGTTCCGGATGCTGCCAGCGGATCAGCGCTTCCATGCCGACGATGCGGCCGGTCTGCAAATCGACCTGCGGCTGGTAATGCAGCACGAACTCGTTGCGCTCCAGCGCCACCCGCAAGGCGCTCTCGATGCGCACGCGCTCGAGCGATTCCTCGTTCATCGCCGGAGTATAGAACTGGAAATTGTTGCGGCCCAGTTTCTTGGCGCGGTACATCGCGATGTCGGCGTGCTCGATCAGGCTGTCGGCCTCGGTGCCGTCGCTCGGGTAGGCGGCCACGCCGATGCTGCAGGTGACGAAGAATTCGCGGGTGCCGAGCATGATCGGCTGGGCCACCGCGTCCATCACACGCTGCACCACGGCCGGCCCGAGCGGCTCGCTGTCCTCGGACAGGATCACCACGAACTCGTCGCCGGACAGGCGCGCCACGGTATCGGTGTCGCACAGCGAGGAGCGCAGGCGCGCGGCCACCGTCATCAGGAGGACGTCGCCGGCCTTGTGGCCCATGCTGTCGTTGACGAACTTGAAGCGGTCCAGGTCGACCAGCATCACCCACACCGGCCGTCCGCTGCGGTCTGCCCAGGCCACGGCCTGGCCGAGCCTGTCCTGCAACAGCGACCGGTTGGGCAGGCCGGTCAATACGTCGTGCTGGGCCACGTGGTGGACGCGCTGCTCGGTGAGCTTGCGCGCCGTGATGTCGCTGCCGGTGCCGCGGTAGCCGGTGAAGTTGCCTTGCGCGTCGAAGGTCGGCTCACCGCTGATGCAATACCAGCGCGTCTCGCCGCTGTCGTCGACGGCGGCGTATTCGAGGTTGCGGAAGGGTTCGCGCGCCTCGAGGGCGGCAATGTGGGCGCGGCCGGCCTCGCTGTCGGCCATGCCGGGTTCCAGTTCCCAGCGGGTCTTGCCGCGGATGCGCTGCAGGCCGATGCCGGATTTTTCCGCGAAGCCGCCGGCCAGCGCCGTGAAACGGAAGTCGGCGTCCTGCTCCCAGTACCAATCGGAGGACATGCCCACCAGCTGGCGGAAGCGCTGTTCGCTCTCCTGCAGCGCCTGTTCGGTGCGCTTGCGTGCGATGACGTCGTCGACCAGGCGCTGGTTGCTGAGCTTGAGGTCGGCCGTGCGCTCGCGCACCAGTTCCTGCACCTTGCGCGTGCGCTGGCCGGCGGCCTGCACGAAGGTGGCCAGCAGCAGCGTGCCCAGGAGTCCGAAGCCCAGCGTCAGGGTCGAATCCAGGTGGTCCGCAAGCCAGGGGCGCGGCACGGCGATGGCTTCCACGGTCCAGTCCTGGCCGCCGGCCCGCAAGCGCTGCAGGCCGTGGCCGGTGTAGCCGCCCGCCAGCCAGGGCAGGGCCGGGGCCGGATCGGCCTGGCCGTCGGCATGGGCCAGGCGTTCCTGGCGCGGTTCGTTGCCGGCGTAGACGCGCAGCAGGACGCTGCGCGCGCCGGGCGGGCCGGTCGGCGCCAGTGCGGCATGGACCAGGGAGGGCTCGCGCGGCGGCGCTTGCGGCGTGGCAGCCTCATCGAGGCCCTGGCGCAGCGCGGCCACGCGCATGCCGGTGTCGCGTTCGAAAGCCAGCGACTGGTTGTCGTATTCGAGACGGCCGACGGCGGCGCTCAGCGCCAGGGTTGCGGCCAGGCCGCCTCCCAGCGTGAGGACCGTGGCGAGCGTGAGCGAAGACGGCAATCGGCGACGCGGCATCCAGTGCTTCCCATATCAAATGAGTTTTGCCCGTAGGCATCAAGGCCGGCCAGTGTGTCACAGAAGCGAAGGTTTCCGCAAACAAATCGTCACAATTCGGCCAGGAACGTGTATCAGTGTGGCGGGGCAAGGACAGATCGCCATGCGAGCCAGGCCACGAGCAGGCGAGTGCCCAGGCGATTCAACAAGCCCAGGCCGAGACCGCGGCGGCGCGCGATGCGCGCTTGCAGGCGCGCGGCGGGCAGGCCGGGGTGTGCCGCGCGCACCCCGAACACGATGCGGTTGTTGCCGGCCACCTTGTCGAACCAGCAAGTGCGGCCGTCGAACACGGCATCCAGCGCCGCCAGCACGTTGCGGTAGCGCGGATCGTAGGTGAACACGTTCGCCGCCAGCACGCCGCCTTCGCGCAACACGGCGCGGCAGCCGCGGTAGAACGCGGTGTCGGCCAGCGCCGGCGGCAGGCCGTCGGGATCGAAGCCGTCGACCAGCACCACATCAAAGCAGGGTTCGCCTTTTGCCGCCAGCTTGCGCAGGTAGTCGACGGCGTCCGCATGGACCACGCGCAGGCGCGCATCGTCGGGCGGCACCATGAAGGCATTGCGCAGGGCGATCACGTCGGCGCGCAGCTCGACCACGGTGATGCGGCAGTCCGGGAAGTGGCGATGGCAGAACTTCACCAGCGAGCCGCCGCCCAGGCCGACCATCAGGATATGGCGCGGGCGCGGCACGAACAGCGCGAAGCCCATCCTCGCGCGCGTGTAGGCCAGCACCAGCGCGTCCGGGCGCGACAGCAGCATCTCGCTCTGGATGTCGCCGGGTGCGAATTCGAGGGTGCGGCGCCGGCCGCGGGTGCGCACCAGCGGCGCTGCGGGCGCGGCGTCGGCGGCGAGGAAATTGGGACGGCGGGCCATGGCGCCAGTATAGCTTGTTGGCAAGGATGGGTTTCTGATAAGCTGGCCCGCATGGACTCCACCACGATGGTATTGGCGCTCGCCCTCGGCAACCTGGCCCTGTGCGCGGCCCTGTTTTTCTTCGAACACGTCGACGGCCGACCGGCGGCGCTGTCGCCCTGGGGCTGGGGCCGCCAGTACCAGGCGGCCGGCTGGCTGCTGCTCGCGATCGGCGCGGCCGGCATCATGCCCGAGGGCCTGGCCTTCCCGGTGGCCTATGGCCTGGTGTTCGCCGGCGTCGCCTGGGAAGCCGGTGCGCAATGGGAACGCGCGGGACGGCCGCGCTGGCGCCGCGTGGTCGCGCCGCTGCTCGGCCTGTCGATCGCCGCTTTCGTCGTCTGCAACCTGATCGACCCGATCGGCCTGCGCGCGCTGGCCGCGTCGCTGATCCTGGGCGGCTTCTACCTGGCGGCGGCGCTGGCGCTGGCGCGCGGCTGGAAGGAGGCGTCGATGCTGCGCCGCTTCATGTCGCTGTCGACCGGCCTGCTGGCCCTGGTGGTCGGCGCGCGCGGCGCACTGGTGCTGGCCGCGCCCGCCGGCTGGGGCTGGATGAGCAACGACCTGCTGCGCCAGCTGCACAGCGGCGCGCTGTATCTGTTGATGGTGCTGGGCGCCTTCGGCTGGCTGCTGCTGGGCCGCGAGCGCCTGCAGGGCGAGCTGGCGCGCATGGAAGTGGTGGACCCGCTCACCGACGTGCCGAACCGGCGCGGCTTCTTCCAGGTCCTGGGCCCGTGGATGGCGCTGGCGCGCCGTCCCGGCCAGCCGACCGCGCTGGTACTGTTCGACCTCGACCAGTTCAAACGCATCAACGACGGCTACGGCCACCCGGCCGGCGACGTGGTGCTGGCCGAACTGGCCGCGGCCTGCAAGCGCCAGCTGCGCGACAGCGACCTGCTGGGCCGCCTGGTCGGCGTCGAATTCGCGATCCTGCTGCCGAGGACGAGCCTGGAAGACGCGGCCATGGTGGCCGAACGCATGCGCGCCGCCATCGAGGCACAGCGCGTGAAGACCGAGCGCGCCATGATCTCGCTGACCGCCAGCTTCGGCGTCACCACCATCCGCGCCGACGACAGCAATGTCACGCTGCTGGCGCGCGCCGACGAGGCGATGCGCGCGGCCAAGGAGAAGGGGCGCAACCGCGTGGAACTGGCTGCGCCTGCCGTGCTGGTGGAAGAATAAGGGATCGCATGTCGCTTGCCGGCCGCGCCGGGTATCTTGTAACTATA